>JAFUXZ010000211.1 GCA_017470795.1 Paludibacteraceae bacterium | reverse complement strand
TACGCAATCCTGACTATACGATGGAGCGGCTGACGGCCATAGTGCGTGATCTGCGCACGGTGCATCATTTCAACGGATACATACACCTCAAGACCATTCCCGGAGCCAGCCGTGAACTGCTTCGGCAGGCCGGTCTGTATGCCGACCGTATGAGTATCAATATCGAGATTCCGCGCGAGGAGTCGTTGCGTCGCCTGGCACCGGAGAAGGACCATCAGAGCGTGTTTCAGCCGATGCGGATGATTCAGCAGGGGGTGCTTGAGAACAAGGAAGACCGGCGGCATCTGCATCATGTGCCGCGCTTCGTGCCGGCAGGTCAGAGCACGCAGATGATTGTCGGAGCGACGGCAGACACCGACCGCGATATCCTTACCATGTCATCATCTCTCTATGACAAGCCTTCTATCAGGCGTGTGTACTATTCGGGCTATGTCAGCGTCAACACCTATGACACGCGTCTGCCGGTGATGAAGCAACCGCCGCTCGTACGTGAGAACCGACTGTATCAGGCCGACTGGCTGATGCGTTTCTATCATTTTGACGTACATGAGATTGTTGATGAGCAACATGCCAATCTTGACTTGGATATTGACCCCAAACTGGGCTGGGCCCTGCGTCACCCCGAACAGTTTCCCGTCGATGTCAACACTGCCGACTACGAACGTATCCTGCGTGTGCCGGGCATCGGGGTCAAGTCGGCCATGCTGATTGTGCAGTCGCGTCGCTTCGGGTGTCTCACGTCGGCACACCTGAAGAAGATGGGTGTCGTGATGAAGAAGGCGCAGTATTTCATCACCTGTCGTGAGTTGACGATGGAGACCCCGCCGGGCGATGTGCCGGCAGACCTGCCGTCGGCGGCGGCTGTGCCGATGCCGATTCGCGGGGTCAACGAGCTGGGGCCTGAGCGGCTGCGCCGGATGCTGGTGTCGGCTGCGCAGCGCCGGGCAGCGATAGCAGAGCAGCAACTGACACTTCCTCTTGAAGCCGAATAGACACATGCCCGACCAACTGGTTTATCGTTTTGACCGAACGCTCGACGGCCTGCTTACGGCCGTGTTCGATGCCTTTGCGCGCCGCGAGCAGCCGGTGTCGCTGATTGGTGAGCAGGACGTGCTGCCGATGTTCTGCGATGCGGAGCATCATGTGCTCACCGACGAGCAGAAGGCGGCACGCGTGTGGGCAGATCTGGAGAAGCGCCTGCCCCATGAGGCTGTCAGGATGCTTGCCGTGAGCTATCTGTCGGAGTTGCAGGAGCTGGATGACCCGCTCTTCCGCTATGTCTGCAAGGTGTTCAGACAGCAGGTCGGAGAGCCGTCGCCGGAGCGCAATTTTGCCGACCCCGATGTGCTGGCTGTGACGCGCATAGCGCAGCGCGTGATGCATGAGCGGCTGCGCATGATGCAGTTCGTACGTTTTCAGAAAACACAGGACGACACCTATCTGGCTGTCATCGCTCCTGACCACAACGTGCTCCCGATAGTCATCGACCACTTCGCCGACCGCTTCCGCACGCAGCGGTGGCTGCTCTACGATGCGCGTCGTCGTTATGGCTATTACTATGACTTTCAGTCCTGCACGCGCATCACCTTCGACACCGATGCCCCGCTTGCCTTCGACCCGAAAAACGGCCGGCTGCATGCAGATGTGATGAGTGCCGACGAGCGGTTGTTGCAGGACATGTGGCAGACCTACTTCAAGGCTGTTTGCATCAGGGAGCGCATGAATCCGCGTAAGCAACTCGCCGACATGCCGCGTCGCTATCGTCGCTACATGACTGAGGTTCAGCAGTTGTGACGCCTGTGCTGCAGTGTCACGCCGACCCACTGCACGTCGCCCCCAAGCGGCGGATTCTGCTTTTCTACGCACACGCTGACCCGGCTCGGCTCATCAAGCGCTGTCAGGCGTTTGATGATGCGGTTGGCCACGTGTTCCAGCAGATTGGACGGGTGGCTCATTTCTTCACGTACAATGTCGTAGACCTGCTGATAGTTCAGCGTGTCTTCAACCCTGTCGGTGGTGCATCCGGGGGTGTCGTCGAGTTCGATGTGTACGCTCACGCGGAAGGTGTTGCCGTTCAGTCGCTCGGACTCAAACACCCCGTGATGCGCAAAGAAAATCATGTTGTCCAGTGTGATGATCATGGCTGGAGGGTGTATGCTGATGTTTATCGGCTGCAATGATAATGCTTTTTTTTCATCTGTACACGTCCGTTTCTTCCACGCCTGCCGGTCGTGGCTGTCGGGTGCTGACGGGCGTCGGCCACCGGACGGTTTGTCTGTGCGCGCCGCCGCCGGATGTGGCAGGCCGGGAGTTGTGACGGCGGCCGGGCATGTTGGCGCTGAAGCTGGGAAACGGATGCGTGCATGCTGCGCTTCGGGCGCAGCATGGCGGTAAGCCTCGGTGCTGCATGTCGCTGATGGCGGAGGCGGCATCGGCACGTCTCCCTCCGGCCAAACCCGCCGGCGACGGGGCCGATATGGCTTCGGCAGCCGGGCAGCCGGCAGATGTGGAGACACTCATCGTGTACCGGCAGGTCAGCCCGTGCGGATTGAGCAAAAATACCTAACTTTGTAGGCTGTCATCGTGAGCCGCACAGGCCGGCAGGCCGGCGGAGCAGATGGCACCAAACGGAACCGACGTGGGAATTATTGCGCGACAGAGTATCAAGGGCACCATTGCCACATACGTGGGGGCAGTCATCGGACTGCTGACCACCTTTGTGGTGCAGACCAAATACCTCACCCCGGAGGAAATCGGACTCAAGACCGTGCTGGTTGACACCACGGCTGTGATGCTCGTCGGGCTGGCCCAGCTCGGAGCGAGCTCGAGCATCATCCGTTTCTTCCCTCACTTCAGGGATGACCGTCATGCTGACCACGGGTTCTTCTTCTGGACAATCGTGGTGCCGCTGCTTGGCTTTGCGCTCTTCGGCACGGCCTATGTGCTGGCCCGCGACTGGGTGGCGGAGGTCTTTGGGGCCAAGTCACCCCTGTTCGTCCGCTATTGGTATGTAGTGCTGCCGCTGTCGTTCGCGATGTTGTATCAGACGGTGTTTGAGGTCAACTGCAACGTCCTGATGCGCATCGTCGTGCCGCGCATGGTGCGCGAAGTAGGACTGAAGCTGGGCTCGCTCGTCGTCTACATCCTGTATGCGCTGGGCTGGATCGGCATCGACGGCTTTGCGTGGTCGTTCTGCGTCGTGTATGGCCTGGCGGCCCTGATTAACCTGGCCTACCTGCTGACGCTCAAGAAAATATCGCTGCGGCCCGACTTCTCACACATCACACCGCAAATCAGGCGCACGTTTCTGTTCTACACCCTGTTCGCCACCGCTTCAGCCTTCGGGACAGCCATCGCTCCAAGCTTGAGTGCGCTGTTCGTCTCGGCGCAACTCGGACTGGCATTCACCGGCATCTACACCATCGCCACGAATATGTCGCAATGCATTCAGATGCCCTACCGCTCCCTTGGGCCGATAGCGCAGCCAATCATCAGTCAGGCATTCAAGGATGGCGATTACGCGCACATCAACCGGACGATTCAGGACGTCGCGCTGCATCAGTTTGTGATAGGGTCCGTCGTCTTCATGGGCATCTGGTTTAACATCGACGCCATCTTCCGCATCCTGCCCAACGGACAGGAATATGCGCAGGGCAAGTGGGTGGTGCTGATTCTGTGCGTGATGCAGCTTTTTGCATCCACCATGAGCGTGTGCATCTATGTGCTGAACTATTCGCGCTACTACTACTGGTCGCTGCTCTTTACGATTGGGCTGACCGTCGTGTCCGTGCTGCTCAACAACTGGCTGCTGCCGTTGTGGGAAATGGAGGGCGCTGCTGTGGCCACACTGCTGGCCAACCTGCTGTATTTTGGCGGGATGCAGCTCCTGATCTACCGGCTGCTCGGCACGGGTGTGCTCTCCCGAAACCTGCTGCGGCTGACGGGCCTGTTCCTGTTGCTCTGTCTGCTCAACGCGCTGTGGACACACCTGCTCACGCCCCTGCTTCCTGACACGCTGATATGCTGCCTGGCCGACACGGCTTTGCGAAGCATCCTGCTGATAGGCGGCTGCGTGGTCTACATCTATCGGTCGGCCCTCTCGCCGCAAATCAACGCACTTGTTGACAACACGCTCCGACTGCTTCACATACGAAAACAAAATAAGTCATAAACTCTGCACTCATGAAAATTGACTGGAAAAAACTTGTACCCGACGCGCTGATCATGCTCCTCTTCGTGCTGGCAGCCGTAATCTACTGCTCGCCTGCACTCGACGATAAGATTATCTATGCAGGTGACTACATCAACGGCTACTCTGCCGCCCATGAAGGCGCCGAATATCGCGATCAGGGCGGATCGACATGGTGGACAGGGTCAATGTTCTCCGGAATGCCCAACTATCAGATTGGGGGTGGCGCACGCTATAAGTCAGACACCATCCTGATGCCTTTCATACGCTTCTTCCGTTGGGGAACGCGCAACGCAATCTTCATCCTGCTGTTTTACCTCGTTGCCTTCTACCTCCTGATGCGTACGTTCAAGATTGAGCGGTGGATCAGTCTCGCAGGTGCGTTTGCGACAAGTTTCTCAAGTTACTTCTTCATCATCATCGCCGCCCAGCATCATGGAAAGACCGTAGCCATCACGTGGATGATGCTTGTGCTGATTGGTTTTGTGCTGATCTACCGACGGCAGTACCTGTGGGGCGCATTGCTGGTGATGTTCTTCATCCCGATGGGATTCTTCGTACATCCGCAGATGTCCTACTACATCTGCATGCTGATAGGCGTACTCTTCTTTGCCGAACTCTACAAGGCCATCAGAGACAGCGAGTGGAAACACTTCGGTCTGGCCACCTGCACCTTCGCTCTTGCGTTTGCAGTGGGTATGGGGATTGGTTCGGCCAATATCTTTGCCAATCAGGAATATGCCGAGCAGACTATGCGTGGCGGACACAGCGATCTTGTCAGCGCACAGCAGACAGACAAGGCAGCTGCAGCAACAGCCAAAGGTCTAGACCTCGAATATGCGACGGCGTGGAGCGAGGGTATCGGTGAGACCTTCACGATGATGATTCCGAACCTGATGGGAGGCATGTCAGGCTATGCGCTCGACGAGGATTCAGAATTCTGCAAGACGCTCGTGCAGGCAGGGTACACCAAGTCACAGGCCAAAGAATATGGCCGGCACGCACCGACCTACTGGGGTGACAAGATGTTTACTTCCGGTCCTGTATATATCGGAGCCATCGTTTGCTTCCTGTTCCTGCTGGGCCTGCTGCTCGTTGACGGGCCCTACAAG
>JAFUXZ010000210.1 GCA_017470795.1 Paludibacteraceae bacterium | reverse complement strand
CACAGACCGCCAAAGATCCATGTTGTCGACCCCACAAGTCCGATTGCCCCCGTTGCCTCTTTCCCCAGATGCCCCACCATTGAAGCATCTATGAATTCCATCAGAATGAATGAGAATTGCGCCAACATGGCCGGCAGGCTCAATGCTGCCGTCAGGACTATTTGCTGCTTCAAGGTCAGAGGCTCCCCATTGCGGATCTTGGCCAATAGCAAGTCTTGTCTGCGTTGCTTGGGCATATTCTAATCTCATGGGTGGACTTCTGACATTGCTACATACTGCGAATGTCGTCCTCTGCGGGTTACAAACAGACTTATCAGGCACATCAGCGCCGTCACAAATTCAGCTGCCGGGACAGCCAGCCACAAGCCATTCACTCCGGCAATAAGTGGCAGCACAACAAATGATATCACCATCAGCACAAAGCCACGCATCACTGTCAGCCGGTTGGCCACGCGTTCGTATCGGATACTCTGATAATAGCCAATCACATTAACATTGAAAGCGAGAAACAGAATGCCCGATGCAAACAGCGGCAACCCATGCGATGCCAGTTCGTATGCATGTTCACCATGTTGAATAAACAGCCCTACCAACGTGCCACTTGACCCCACAAGGACCATCGAAAGCACAAATGCACAGACGAGAGCCACCCCCATGCTGAAACGAAAGGCCTGACGCACTCGCTCTTCCTTACGCGCTCCGTAATTATAGCTGATAATCGGCTGCGCCGATTGGGCGACCGAATTGCTTATCGTGTAGATAAGGGGGAATAAGTAGCATACTACCGAGTAAGCCGCCACACCGTCTTCACCCAGCAGACGAACAAAAATCTGATTGCCCACCATCACCATGAGAGCAATTGCCGATTCGTTCAACAGCCCAGAGAGCCCAATGCGACACATACACAACGTATTACGCAGCGTCAGCAATATGCTCGTCATCGTATGCTTAAGCCGATACCACTTAATTGTCCCTGAGAGCCTCACCATATATACCACCACCATCAGCACTCCCACAAGAGAACTTGCAACCGTAGCCATTGCTGCCCCTCGCAGGCCCATGTGCAATGGGAAGATAAACACATAGTCCAACACAATGTTCAACGTTGCCGGAATGGCATCTGTCAGCATGGCATAGCGCGGCGAGCCGTCGAGCCTGATTACAAACAAACCGATAATCTGAATCGCTATCAGTGCCACACTCGGCATCACCCACACATAATACTCCCGAGCCAGAGGAAGCAGATTTTCCGTACTGCCGAACAAGCGCAGCACCGGATCTGCGAATGCCAACAACAGGAGCGACAAGAGCACCAGCACTCCTGTGGACATAATAAACGCCTGTGTGATGTTGATATTCGCCGCTTTCGGATTGTTCTGTGAGAGGTGTATTGCTCCGACAACAGACGCTCCGATACCAAACATCAGACCAATACCCGTTCCGGCCATAAAAATCGGAGCTGCCAGGTTAACCGCAGCCAGCCCGCTACTCCCCACTCCATGCCCGATAAAAATGCCGTCTGTTATGTTAAACGCAGCATTAAAAAGCAATCCGAGCAGTGTCGGGACGAATATACCCGTAAACAGTTTGGGGATGTTCGCTTCGCCGAGGTTAATCTTATCACGCTGGTCTACTTTCATCTTTGTCATGGCACAGGCTACAAAAATGCGCTCATGCACGACATGCATATACCAGCTACCTCCACTGACTTGACATGGTTAGTGCTGCCGCAAACGAGTCTGTAATCTGTTGCGGCGACAAAAGTACAAAAAGTATTTAACACAGAGCCGACGACGGCAAGCGCTCTACCTCACCCGCTGCCAGCGTGTCCCATCTTTTTCTCCAAACCAGACAACGCCCTCAGTCCTGACAATAAGGATGCGATCGTTCAGAAGCAGACTGTCCGGCAATGATTTACCGTTACAATCATATCGGGCCGACCAATTTCCACCATCACGCAAGGAACGATTTACGGAAAACAATGTCGTCATATTTTTAGCTTTCCGCGTCTCATTGTAGCAAGAAATGCTTAATTTCATCATATCCGACCCCGACAAAGATTCCTTCGTATCTTGAGAAAGAGACACCAAATTCACCTGCAGATTCCGTTCTCCTCCCATTCCGTCCATGAACCAACGTTGCCACGTACTGTATGTAGGCTCTTCATTTGCAAATATGTCCTTCACCACAAACGTCTTGCTCCGACCATCGTAACTGAAAGTAATGCTGTCACCTCGGCCGTAAGGGAGATACTCATCCATTTCATCGAAAGAATACAGACTGACATCATATTTACAGCCACTCAAAAGGATTAACAATACCAAAGTCCAGACAGAATGATAAATATCCCTCATAATTATTCGTCTGATTTAATTGTTTAACAATTATTTTCCTCACCTCCGTTTGTCCGTCTGCAGCTAACGATGTCAGTACGTGCGTACACTCTGACGGAGACGTTCTATTTCGCTCACTCCAATCGGGTATACTTTGTGCTATCAGTACGTCTAAACCACACAACACCCTTACCTCTCACAAGCAAAGCATTGTCATCCAAAAAGAGAGTGTCAGGAAATGTCTTAGCACCCGAGAACATACGACTCGAAGACCATGGTTTAGTGCCATTACTCTTCCATGGATAACATTGTATTAAAACCCCAGCACGGATATTTTTTGTCTTCCGAGTTTCATTCGTACAATCAAGAACTATCTCCAAACGTTCTTTTGTGGAATTAAACAAAGAGTCGGAAGACTGAAGCAAAAATAGTGCGCTATAAGTTCTTTCCCCTCCAACTCCATCAATAAACCATCTTTCCCACTGACTATATTTCGTCGATTCTGCCATTCCAAAGTCTTCAACAAACAGTGTCATGGTGTCCGTCTCTGATGTGAACAAAAGTTCGTCTCCTTTAGCGTAAGGTAAAAAATCCGAAAATTCCTCGTTCGAGATCAATGCTACCTCATATTTACAACTGCTCAAAAGAACTAATGACATCAGCATCAAGATAGAACAATAAACTTTTTTCATAATTCATCTGATTTAATGGTTAACAACTATCTTCCTCACCCTCGTTTGTCCGTCAGCAGCTAACGACTGCTGCACATACATACACCCCTGACGGAAGACGAGTTACCAACTAGCCGCCTAAACGCTCAACGTCAACTTCGTAATGTATAAATCATACAGGCGCACGCCGTCGTCTATATCTATCTGCGATTGGGATTTTAACGGCATTGTACACACCAAAAGGAACAATGCCAACAGAATTGCGCAATGTGTTTTCATAATTATTTACTCCGATATCCGCGACAAATATAAAAATCTTTTTCATAAAAAGAAAATTCCACACATAGAAAAACACTATTCGGTCGAAACAGTGGAAGAAACATACAATGCTTACAATGGCCGACCTGCGGCAACGAGGGGCTGAATGCGTACTCCCGCTCGGCGCCAACAGCGCTGAATCGGCAGAAACTTTATGCAGTCCTTCCGCCGGCCGGCAGAGCGTTGCAGGTTGTTTTTGCAGTTTTCGCCGCCAGCGGCTCAATGAAAGAACATGCATTGTGCATCCATAACGCTAAAGGCCACAGCACCGCACAAGGCATGCCCGCCGCCACAGCCAACGGCACCATAAGGCTGAAAAGCCGGGCAAGAGCCACCGCCAAAGGATATGTACGGACAAAAGCACCACGGGGTGCTGATGCTCCCGGAAGCAGGATTTTCTGCCCCCACAGCACGCCGACCGCTGTCGGCGGACAACGTCCGGCAGGTATTGTCTTTGTCGCCAAAAATATGCATCTTTGCAGGCTCAAAATCAATCAACAATCAAACGAAGACAAACGACATGCAACGAACAGTGATTGTAGATGCGCTCCAACGCACAGACTACGGACAGAAAATCAACGTCAGAGGCTGGGTACGCTCACGCCGCGGCAACAAAAACGTCAACTTCATAGCCCTCAACGACGGTTCAACAATCAAGAACATGCAGATTGTGGCTGACCTTGAGAAGTTTGACGACGAGCTGCTCCGACAAATCACGACCGGAAGTTGCATCAGTGCCACCGGGACGCTGGTTGAGAGCATGGGCAAGGGACAGACGGTGGAGATTCAGGCCGATGAGATTGAGGTCTACGGCACGGCCGACCCTGAGAGCTATCCGCTTCAGAAGAAAGGGCATTCGCTCGAATACCTGCGTGAGATTGCTCACCTGCGTCCACGCACGAACACCTTCGGAGCCGTGCTCCGACTTCGCCACAACATGGCCATGGCAATCCACACTTACTTTCACGAGCATGGCTATTTCTACTTCCACGCCCCACTCATCACTGCGAGCGACTGCGAAGGTGCCGGGCAGATGTTTCAGGTAACGACCATGAACCTGTACGACCTCAAGAAGAACGACGAGGGCAAAATCGACTACAGCCGCGACTTCTTTGGCCGGCAGACGAGCCTCACCGTGAGCGGACAGCTTGAAGGCGAACTGGCAGCCACAGCACTGGGCAAGATATACACCTTCGGCCCGACATTCCGCGCTGAAAACTCCAACACACCACGCCATCTGGCCGAGTTCTGGATGATTGAACCCGAAATCGCATTCATCCAACTGGACGAACTGATGGATTTGGAGGAAGACTTCATCAAATACTGCATACGCTGGGCGCTTGAGAAGTGCATCGATGACCTGCAGTTCTTGAACGACATGTTTGACAAGTCGCTCATCGACCGCCTCCGTTCTGTGGTCGACACCGATTTTGTGCGCCTGCCCTACACCGAAGGCATCCGCATCCTTGAACAGGCCGTAGCACAGGGCCGCAAATTTGAGTTCCCCGTCTACTGGGGTGCCGACCTGGCCTCGGAACACGAGCGGTTCCTCGTTGAAGAGCACTTTAAGCGTCCTGTGATTATGACCGACTACCCGAAGGAGATCAAAGCATTCTACATGAAGTTGAATGCCGATGGCAAAACGGTACAAGGGACGGACGTATTGTTCCCGCAAATCGGCGAGATTATCGGCGGGTCGGTGCGTGAAGAAAGCCTGAAGAAACTGCTTGACGAAATGGCCGCCCGCCAGATGTCTACACGCGACATGGAGTGGTACATCGACACGCGCCGCTTCGGTTCAGCACCGCATGCAGGCTTCGGACTTGGTTTTGAACGGCTGATGCTCTTCGTGACCGGCATGCAGAACATCCGCGACGTGATACCCTTCCCACGCACACCGGGCAACGCCGAGTTCTGATGACCGGGCCGCACATCCGGCAGCAAGCATAACGGTCAAAAGGCGTGTCAAGAAGATCTCATCCATCTCAGGCACGCCTTTGCCATAAACACACAAGTCTATCCACTCTTTATACATCCATATCCCGATATGCAAGAGTCGTTGTGCCTACTGCGCCTTCTACTCTACGACCGCATTGGCTGAACGCGACCGACTCGTCAGATGCCTGCTTGACGAACTGCAGATGCGCTCCGACTACCTGCCCGGCCATACGTTGAAGACCATCTACTTCGGGGGCGGCACGCCAAGCCTGCTTGACGAACGACAGATAACGCTGTTGACCGACGGCATACACCGCTGCTTTCAAGTCAGCGAAGACGCCGAAATCAGCATCGAAGCCAACCCGGGCGACATTGACGCGCAGAAACTGCACGCTTGGCGCACGGCAGGCATCAACCGGCTCAGTCTCGGCGTACAGTCGTTTGACGACAGCATGCTCCACGCCCTCGGCCGACGACATGATGCACAGACAGCCCGTCAAGCCATCTGCATGGCACAGGCAGCCGGATTCGGCAACATCAGCATCGACCTCAT
>JAFUXZ010000209.1 GCA_017470795.1 Paludibacteraceae bacterium | reverse complement strand
GACGGTTTCCAGGTTGTGTGAGATTACATCCGGTTGGCCGGAGGCTACAAGGTCAATCAGTTCTTTTCTTGCGTGCATATCCGGGATGAGGACTTCGATACTTGTCTTTGGACAGCGCTGTCTGATGGCTTCAATACAGGCTTTCCAATGGGCAGCTCCTTCATCCGGCAGGTCGTCGCGCGTGACGGACGTGATTACGGCGTGCTTCAGTTGCATGAAAGCCACCGATTCAGCCAGAGCTTTCGGCTCATTGGCGTCAGGCGGGAGCGGATGTCCGGTCGTGGTGGCGCAGAAACGGCAGGCGCGTGTGCAGACGTCACCGAGAATCATGAACGTGGCAGTCCCGCGTCCCCAGCATTCACACTGGTTGGGGCAGCGTCCGCTCTGACAGATGGTGTGCAGTCCGTTCTGCTCGACCAGTCTGTGCACTTCTGCGTAGTGCCCGGAGCTGACACGTTGTATTTTAAGCCATGATGGTTTGATGGTCATCTCGTGTGTTTTTCAGTAGGGTCGGTCTGATAGTGTACTCTGCTCAGGCTTCTCCGCCTCCAAATCCCATTGGCAGTTGTGGACCGGCGTTGGTCAGACGGATTTCTCCAAAACGCTTTTCATATTTGCTCATGTTGTCCTGCAATGCCAACATCAGACGCTTGGCATGTTCGGGAGTGAGTATGATGCGCGATTTTACCTGTGCCTTGGGGGCTTGGGGCATGATGCGGATGAAGTCAAGGACAAACTCGGAACTGGAGTGTGAGATGATAGCCAAGTTGGCGTAAATCCCGTCGGCAATTTCCGGGGTTAACTCGATGTTGAGCTGATTTTGGTTCTGATTGTTTTCCATAATAGGTGCTTGTTATCCACATGCAAAGATAGTGCTTTTTTGCCTATATAATTATGTGTCTGTACCGACAGTTTGTGTTCTGGTGGTTCATGCCCCGGTGGGGCGAGTGAATCTCGGCGGGTCGTCAGGTCGTGCGGGTCTCAATCTGACGGTGCGGGCGTGGCGATGTGTGGGGTATGTTTGTGGATGTTCATCGCTGCCGGCTGTGTCAGCAAGGGTGTGATGACGGGCTGTGCTGCCGTCGGCGTAGTGTGGGATACGATGTTATGGAGGTGCTTTCCCGGCAGAGGTGTGGCGGAGTGATGCTTGATGCTTTGCAGGACTGTCGGCTTCGGAACGTCAGGAAACCATGCGGTGTGTCTGTGCCGGCGGCTTTGAGCTCTGTCAGGGCTTGCGGCATGTCTGCGCAGGCAGATTTGCCTGAACGTCTTGTTTCGTGGCGGTTTTTGCAGAGATTTTAGATGCCGGACGTGGTGGACGGGGAGTTTGCGCATGCATCGCCGGACGGGATGATGCGTTGCAGAAGTCTGATTCTTAAAGCTTTGTGCGTCGGTGCTTGAAGCGCTTCATCGGAGCGAGAAGCAGAATTGGTGGTCAATCAGCAGGCATTCGGCCAGCTCGTAGCGTATCAGGCGTGCAAGGGTGCTGATGACCTGCCTGCGTCCGATGTGTGTCAGCTTTATCAGTGTGTTGAGGTGGCAGTGAGGGTGTTGTGCCAACTGCTCTATCAGGCAGGCCTCGTCTGCTCCGTAGTTGGTGATGACAGTCGAGCATTGCTCCTGTTTCCACATGGCGATGTGAACCGGCGAGGCGATGATATTTTCGTCTTTGATGCGGAGATAGGCCGTGCGCTTTCCGGTCTCGTCAATCGCCCGGACAGGGCGGTGCGTGGCGCGTCCGATGGTTGCTATCACGATGGTACGCCCCTGTGTGCGTATGCTTTGAAAGTCTATCTCCATGCGCGGCGTGCAGTAGCGTTGCGCGGCTGCCTGCAGCATGTAGATCTCTTCTTCACTCCGCACTCCGGAGATGCTCCCGTCGTCGCGAATGCCGACCAGCAACCTCCCGCCCTCTGTGTTCGCAAAGGCAGATATGCTGCGTGCCAGTTTGGGCGCATCGGCCACCTTGTACTTGAAGTCCTGATGCAGCCCCTCGCCGGCCTCTATCAGGCGTTGCAGATATGAATCGCTGCCGGGAGTCAATTGATGTGGGATTTTTCAGAATGGTGCGACAGCGTGCCGGCCTGTTCGGCAGCGATGCAGTCATGCTCGAGTTGTTGGCGGAGTTGGTCCAAAGAGTCAAAGCGCTGCTCGTCGCGCAGGCGGTCGATGAAGTCAATCGTCAGCGTGTGGCCGTATAGGTTGCCGTCATAATGAATCAGATGCGCCTCAATGGTTTGTTGATGATTGGAAGTGCTGATTGTAGGACGGTTGCCGATGTTGAGCATGGCGCGATGGACGTGAGCGTCTCCGTCGGTGATATCGGCAGCGTATACGCCGTTGGCCGGAATCAGCTGATCAGGACATAGGGGGAGTATGTTGGCTGTCGGATAGCCTAACTGCCGCCCTATCTGCTGCCCTCCGACCACCGTTCCACGCAGCCGGTATGGGTGCCCGAGTTTCTGGGCTGCCGGCCGAATCTGTCCCTGCGAAATCAGTGTGCGAATGCTTGACGAACTCACAGCCCCGGCATCGCTTCTGTATTCGCTCGTCCGGAAGACTTGAATGCCGGTCTGCCGGCCGAGTTCCTGATATGCTTCGAATGAGGTCAGCTGATCGGAGCCGAAGCGATGATCGTATCCGAGCATCAGAAGCCGCACATGAAGTTCTCGGTACAGAACCTGGTCCATAAAGGCGCGTGCCGTCAGAGCGGCCATGGGGCGGTCGAAGGTGAGAACATGAACCTCGTCGGCATAACGGCGCAGCAGCTCCACCTTGTCGCTCAAAGGTGTGAGCAGGGCAGTCCGCCGCTCGGGATGAAACAGGGTGCGTGGGTGCCGGTCAAAAGTGATGGCCATGCTTCTCAGACCATGCTCGGCAGCCGTCTGGCGCAACTGATTCAGCAGATACACATGTCCCTGGTGTACACCGTCAAAAAAACCGATGGTTGCAGCCGTTTCTCCGGCCTGTAAGCCCATGTTTGAACCTGTCATCAAGCCTGTTGTGTTTGTCATGAAGACGTAGTTGACTAAGGATGTTCCTGCACTATGACTGTGGCGCGTCTCGCAGTGCATAATCGTTTTGTCGTCATCGCAGCGTCTGCCGCATGCACCTGTGCATACGCGCTGTGTCAGTCTTTTTCAGAAAGCCGGCATGCCTGTTGAGCCGTGTGACGGCACAAATCCCCCGGCAGTTATGCAACAGACGCTTCCGCACCAATGATTGACGTGGGTTATGCCTGCCGTCTAACGGTTCTGGCTGCTGATGCCGTCGCGTTTGAGCAGCGCGTCAATTGTAGCATCCTGTCCGCGGAAGCGGCGATATAGCACATCGGGTTGCTCGGTAGAACCGCGCTCGAGGATGTTTGTGCGGAAAGAATCGGCCGTCTTTCGATCAAAGATACCGTTCTTCTGAAAGACACTGAAGGCATCGGCATCGAGCATTTCCGCCCACTTATAGCCGTAGTAGCCTGCAGCGTATCCGCCATTGAAGATGTGTGTGAAGGCGTACTCCATAGCTGTGTGCGGAACGTCCGGAAACAGTTGAACCGGCGTCATCGCCCGGTGCTCAAAGTCGATGACATCGGCCTGTGTCCCCTCAAACGGCTGCTCCAGAGTGTGCCAGGCCATGTCAAGATAGCCAAACGAAAGCTGTCGCACGCAGGAGTATGCCGCATGGTAAGTGCGGGCAGCGCGGATTTTATCCATAAATTCCTGAGGCATTTTTTCGCCGGTCTGATAGTGAACGGCGAAGCTGTCAAGGAATTGCCGTTCGGCAAGGAAGTTCTCATTGAATTGCGATGGCATTTCCACAAAGTCACGATAGGTGTTTGTGCCTGACTGGCTGCTGTACGTGCAGCGTGAAAGCATGCCATGCAGTGAGTGTCCGAATTCATGCAGGAAAGTCTCGACCTCATCGTATGTGAGCAGGGCCGGCTTGTCGGCTGTGGGACGCGTGAAGTTCATCACGATTACGATATGCGGGCGATGGTCGACGCCGTTTGTGACGTACTGCTCCTGAAAATTGTTCATCCAAGCCCCGCCGCGTTTGCCCTCGCGCGGATGGAAGTCGGTATAGAGCACGCCCATATAGTGTCCCTCGCTGTCGGTGACTTCAAAGGCCTCGACTTCAGGATTGTATACTTGGATGTCAGCTTTTTTTGTAAAGTGCAGTCCGTAGAGTTTTGTCGCAAGGCCGAAGACGCCCTGTTTTACGTGCTCTAATTCGAAATAGGGGCGCATGGTCTCATCATCCAGTGAGTAGCGTTCGTTCTTGAGTTTTTCAGAATAGTAACTCCAGTCCCACGGCATGAGCGGTCCCTGAAGCCCCTGCTGCGCGGCATATTGTTGCAGTTCTTCGTATTCCTGACGGGCAACCGGCATATAGGCCGTCTGCAGCCGGTTGAGCATGTCCATGACATTCTGTGTGTTGCGTGCCATCCGCTTGCGCAGCACGTATTCAGCATAGGTCCGGTATCCGAGCAGGCGGGCAATCTGAAGCCTCGTGTTTGCGATGTCGATGATATTCTGTGTGTTGTCAAACTCTCCTCCTATGCATTTTGTATTATTGGCGCGCCAGACTTCCTCACGCAGTGAGCGTCGGTCGGCCGCTTTCATGATGGGGAAGACTGATGTGGGCTTGAGCGTAATCAGCCAGCCTTGCTTTCCCGCTTTTTCTGCGTTCTCTTTGAGCATTTGTCGCGTGTCGGCAGACAGGCCTTCCAATTCTG
>JAFUXZ010000208.1 GCA_017470795.1 Paludibacteraceae bacterium | reverse complement strand
GCACTCTCATCGCCTGTCCGGACCATCAGGCCGTTCCGGCTGTGCATCATCTCGGGTATGCCGCCGGCGTCGGAGGTCACGATGGGCAGTCCGGAGGCCATCGCTTCGGAGAGGACAACCGGTGCGTTTTCGTAGTTTGAGAAGAGGAGGAAGAAATCGGCCTTGTGCATCATCTCGCAGACAGATTCGGGCGTCTGTTCCCCAAGGAAGCAGACGTAAGACAGTATGTCGAGGTCTGCAGCATAGCGGGTGGTTGCTTCATAGTCTGCACCGGTGCCGATGATGACGAGGCGGAAATCCTGCCGGCTGTGACGAACCTGCCTGATGGCCCGCAGCATGCCCTGCATGTTCTTGGCACGCTCGTCGAAGCAACTCACGTGCAGAATCAGTTTCTCGCTCACGGTCTCGCGTGGCCGGATCTGATAGAAACCGTCATCGACGACGTTGTTTACAAGCTCGTATCTCGTGTTGTGCAGTCCCTCCTGCTGCATGGCCCGGGCCAGTTGCTTCGAGACGGTCAGTACGGCCGATGCACGACGGACGATTTGCTCCGTGACATAACGGCGCAGGCGTCCGGTGTATGAGAAGTTCTGTGGCAGGTAGCGGCTCCAGTGTTCGGTGATGATGTACGGGATGTGGTGCCGTTGTTTCAGATATAGTGCCAGCAGCCCGGCGCGTGTCAGCACGTTGACATGACATACGTCAGGCCTGCCATGTCGTCGCTTCGTCTCTCTCCATCCTGCGCGGACGGCTTTCAGATAGGCCGAGCCCTTGCTCCAACGGCTCGAACGGCGGGGGTAGTAGACGTACAGCTCCTGCACGCCGTCGGTCTGCTGCTCCACGATTTCGGTCCGGCTGATCCTCTCGTCGGCATGGACGTACAGCACGACAACCTGTGCGTGCTGTGCGACAGCAGCAGCGTGCTTGCGCACGAACAGCCCCGTCATCGCGTCGTAGCGATGTGGATACCATGCTGTCAGATAGAGGATTTTCATGAGAGGTGTGGCCCGCAAACGGCCGGTTATGAAGCTGTTGGAGATTGTGCAGAATGACGAACCAGTCCGTCAATGCTGTCCTGCAATATCATGCCGACGTGATAGCCCAGTTCGTCGCAGACGGCCTGCAGCTGTTCTCTGTAGTGCAGGGCAATGGATCCTACGAATCCGACGGGCAGGTCACGGGCCGGAGTATAGTGGCTGACGTTGCGCACCATGAAGTTGCGGAAGTTCTGCTTTACGAGCTCATCCAACTCGGGATAGTCGTCTATCTGCCGGGCGACGAACTTACTGAATTGCGCAAGGAACCGGCTCGGCATCTGTCCGCGGTAGACGCGCTCAACGATGCGTCCGTAGTCAAGGTCGTACTCCTCGTAGAAACGTTGGCACAGGGCGTCAGGCAGCTGGCGCTTCAGAATGTCGCTGACCAGCATGCGTCCCAGAACGGCTCCGCTGCCTTCGTCGCCGAGGATAAACCCTCCGGCGGGCAGCCCGTCAACAATCTTTTGCCCGTCATACAGGCAACTGTTGCTCCCCGTTCCGAGTATGCAGGCAATGCCGCGTTCGCTTCCCAGCAGCGCACGTGCGGCTCCGAGCATGTCAGATCCGACGTTAATCTGCGCGTGTCTGAACATCGGCGTGAGAGCCTCCCTGATTACCTGTCCGCGCTCCGGCGTGCATCCGGCTCCGTAGAAGTCAATCTGCTCTATCGGTCCAATCCACAGGTGACTGCCGATGAGAGGCAGCAACTGCGTGCTGACACTCTGGTGAATCTGGTCTGATGTCTGAAAAACAGGGTTGATGCCGTCGGTCGTATAGTCCGAACGCTGCCCGCTGCGTGTGAGCAGAACCCAATGCGTCTTGGTGGACCCACTGTCGGCAATAAGAATCATGAGCTGATGATTTTTTTGGTTGTGCTG
>JAFUXZ010000207.1 GCA_017470795.1 Paludibacteraceae bacterium | reverse complement strand
CACATAGGCCGAAAAAGCTACGAGATCTGTTTCCGGCCGGATATGCTGCCGGTGAATCTCAATCAGGTAGCTCATCAGTTTGAATAAGAAATAGCTGATTCCCAACGGCATAACAATCCGGAGTGTCAACACCTGCACATGCAATCCCATGCGTGCAAGCAATGCGGTAAACTGCTCCACACAGAATCCTAAGTACTTGAACCCAAAGAGCACCAGAATGCCAATCACTACCCCAAAAGTCGTCAGACGCGATGCACGCATCGGATTGGTGGCTTCTGCACGGGCAATCTGCCACCCAAGTCCGTAAAAGGCCAGCGTCGTTGCCGCCAGGAGGGGCAACATGCGCCAGTCTGCCATGCCATAAAAGACATACGAAGCAAGCAGAAGCCACACATTTTGTGCTTTCCTGCTCCGGCTCAACAGGGTGTAATAAGGGATGATTACAGCCAGAAAGAACAGCAGAAACGGGATAGAATTGAGCAACATCGGTTCCTATATCCGCTCTAATTCAGTTTTTGCATCAGGCTGTCTGTCATCTGCCCGACATTCTGCCACATCATGATTTCGCGCGATGTGAACCGAATGCCAAACTGCCGCTCAATCGCCACGATCAGTTGCACATGTGAGAGCGAGTCCCACTCTTCGATATCCTGTGCTGTCGTCTGGTCGGTCAGGCTGATGTCATCACGGTCAAGGACGTCTTGAAATATGTCTGTCAGACGGTCGATAATTTCTTCTCTGTTCATATTCTATTGTCTGTTAATGTAACACGTTATCGGCTCGAAAGTCTGAACGTCTAAGCGATAGCGGCCCTCGACGCCTGTCTGCTTAAATCCGAGACTCGGATAGAGCGAGCTGACCATCCCGTTCTTCGGCGAAGGCAGATATTCGCCCACAATGCTGTTACAGCCGCACTCACGCGCCAGTTCGACCAACACGTTGAGCATAAAATGCTCCACACCGCGCTTCAACACTCTACAGCTCATCAGCCACGAATCTATAAAAAGTCCATCGGGCTGACGCTTTGCAATCAGAACTCCAATCAGTCCACTCGCTCCAAATCGGTCGGCAAGCGTAAAAGTCCGGATAAACGCATCGGCATCCTGATCAAGTTCACGCAGTTGCGTCTCGGTGTAGCGGACAGTACGCAGGTTGAACTGATTGCTCCGCTGGGTCAGCTGCGCCACACGCGGACAGTTGTAGTCTGTCAGAGAGTCCACCTGACACGTCATCTGCAACGAACGCAGATACTCGGTTTCATTGCTGAAAGTAAGCGAACTCTCCATGCGTTTTGCCTCCTGCTGATATTGCCTTGTGCGTGCCGTATCGGCATTCGAGACAGCGGTGGTCTCAAACAGATTCAGGCTTGACAGTGTGTTCATGTATTCAGCGGGATCTTCAGGCAGTTCAGGCACGCATACTTCAGGCAACTGCTGACGTACCAGATTACGCTCAAACGGACTGTCGTCCAGGAACACCATCGCGTCATACCCGATGTTAAGGATGCGCTGCACCAGTCTGATATTCTCTGCCTTGCTGTTCCAGTTTGCCACAAATACGGCTATATCGTCCATACGGAGCACCATGTCCGGATGATGCAGGAATGGCTCACGCGCCCGATTGTCATCATTCTTGCTCACAACAGCCAGAATCACCCCCTGCTGACGTAATTTACGCTCCCAATGCTGTATGCCGACAAATACTTTGCCGATGCCCAGTCCGCGTCCAAGGTCAATGCCCTGCCAGCCCAGTTCGCCCACTTCGCCTCCCCAAAGCGTATTATCCAAGTCCATAATCAGACACTTGTGGAAACGCCCCTGCATGGCCCATACGATCTCAAGCGTGCGTCGGGCCACCACAGGAAGGATGTCAATCGACAGTTGCATGTCGGTCGACACACTGACAGCCGTGTCCAGCATGTGGCTCCGACCGATTTCAGCCTGAATCAGGCATAGGTCTACAATCTGCAGGCGGTCGTTATGCCGCGCCATGTCCATGAGCCCGAGATTCAGCAGGCGCAGTTGATAGATAAACGAATAGTCCACTTTTGACGCATGGCTGCCATAGACCGCATCATCGCGCTCCGGATAGTTCATCACAATCAGGGTCGCCGGAGTGCTCTGAAGAAATTGCTCCACCTGACTTAGCCGCCATTCAGCCAGCTTATTGCGCTCGTCATGGGGCATCCGGTCGTAGGCATCAAGCAGATGGGCTGTCGACTGAAACAGCACCACGTAGGACGCGCCAAACCGATGCAACTCGGATGTCTGTACCAACAATTCAGGCTCGACCTGATCATACTCCGCCTCATACAACTCTATGTTGACTCCGTTTCGAGCCGCCTCACCGCGCAAAGCCACTGCCAGCAGCTGCGTGGCAGAATCGCCGACGAGCGCCACTCTTACAGGCGGTTTGCCGCTCAGGTCCTGACGTGACAGGCGACGAAGTTCAGAAAAGGTCGTCATGTATCTCGGTGTATTTTGATTGACTTTAACAGGTCTCCTTCACGACTGACCGGTCATGCGAATCAGCTGTTCAATCAGCCGCGGATAGAGCTGTCGGTGATATGTGTCCGAATCTGTCCGGACTGTCGAGTTGTGCCACAGCAGCACCACCTCACCATGGTGTCTGTGTATCTGCCTGAACAAATCACAGCAGTAACGATAGGCATCGTCTTCATCCTGATTCATGTAGCGCGCATCGGAGAGCGTGCCGTCCATGACCGTAAGCGGATGCAACATGAGCTGGGTCACGCCGGTCTGAAGACTAATCGCCCGGACGGCATGACACGTGCCGCGCCTGAATCCCGCCATCTGTGCGTAGCCTATAGAGTAGTCATCGGTCATGCCTGCCAGCGGTTGCCCCTGATTAGAGGTAGTGTCGGTCAGCACCTCCGGAGCGGTGTAGCGTAAGAAATGAAACCGATGCAGACTCACCGCGTCATCAGCATGCAGACGATGCAGAGCCTCCTGCAGCCGGGTGCGTTCTGCAGCCAGTTGCGTTCCGCCTTCTCCACTCGTATAGCTCCCATGCAGCCCAATGGTCGCGCCATGCTGCTGACACAGGTCAACCAGACGCCTGAAAGCACCTGAGCGCAGGCTATACCCGGGCTTGTCATACTGATTTTCAGGGATGCAGGATTTCACAAACAGAATCTTCTCTGCATGCGGCAACCGAGCGTCCTGCTGCAGGAGCCATGCGTAGGTAAACAACGGGTCGTTCTCCACCGACCAGATTGAGCGCAAGATGGTTTTCAGACGGTCACCACGCCCTGTCAGCAACCCTTTCACACCTCCCAAAGCCCCATGAACGGAGTGATATTGTGTCAGCAAATCAACATCGTGTGTGAGCGATATGCGTTCAAAGCCGGCTTGAGGCTCATCAATATCAATCCCGACGCGACGCAGCAGCCGACGCAGGTAGCAGCCATACTCATCGACTATCGGCCGGTGCAGGAATCCCGCTCTGAACGGCAGGGATGCCGATGCCGGAAAACGGCCATGCTCGTCGCGTATCGTTGAGATGCTCTGTTCATAGTCTGTCAGCAGGAAATAACTGCTCGCCAACAGGTCAGCATGACAGACCAGCGTGTGTCCCACCATCTCCAACTGTGGCGTACCGAAAAGCAGCGGGATGCTCTCTTCGTCCGGCAGCTCTGCAGGTATGCGCTGCAGAGGCAGTTCCGGAGCCTGCATACCTGTAGGACGGCCATCTTGCAGAAAACCTGACGGCACAATCACCAGCCGGTAGCGTCCGTATGACTCCGGCTGATTCGTATAGCCTATCACGTCAGGCGCAAGTGTTGTCCGTGTCAGAAACTGAATCAGATATTCAGTCACCGTTATGTCTGGACGTTCTGTCATGTACAATCTTCGAATTTGTTGGATGGTCTGAACCGCCAATCGGGCTAATAGGCATCAGCCGTCACCATCTGCCGCCAGCGGCGGAGATAGGCGAAGAACTTGTCTGCCGAGTCGATTGGATTACCTTGTTCTTTCATCGATACGCATGTGATGTAGAAACGCAGCACGCTCCCGGCCTTGTAGCGAAGTAGCAGGAGGTTGTTCTGTCGGTCTTCCACATTGCGCACGACATCTTTGTCATAGCACGCTACGCCCAGTCCGACCGTCTCTTTGGCATATTTCACCGTATCATTGACAGGCCAGTCTGTTCCCCAGCAACCGACCAGTCCCTGCTGGCGCAGCAGACCCTCACGGCCCTGATTGACCTTCTGAACCCCGGTCACAAGGCTGTCCAAGTCATGCGAGGCACGAATCTCAACGACGCAGTCACGGTGATGTGCATAGAGGATGTAGCGCACACGCATGTCTACGCGCTTCCCCTCTGTCTGCCAGTCGTTCACTTCGATTTCGCACACCGTACGCACATTGCCTTGTGAGAGAATACGTTGCGTACGCCGCCCGACCGATGTGAGGTGCAGTGCCTTCTGTCCGTTCCATGGCTTGACGCTCCCTAGTCCGACACTCCCGCTGACACGCAAAATGTCATCGCCGAAGCCGCGAGCCAGCTGTTCGTCGGTCGGATACCAACCGCTTTCTTTCAGCTCGAGCCTCGGTACGCGCTTGCCGTACAGGTCGACGGTCTGCTTGCGGTCAAAATACACACGATAGCCCATCAGTTCGCTCTCGAAAGCCATGCCGTGATGATGCATCCAGTTGTATAGCGTGTCTTCACACGTCGACATTTCCTGAACATAGAGCCTGCTCTGTTTGTCCGGCTTATAGATCAGATCGGCATAGACCAGCGCAGGGAAATGCCGACGCCGGCCGGGCCTGACGGTCTTGATTACAACCGTCTTGCGCTCATGGGGCTTCAGACTCACCTCAAAGACCAGTTCATCCGGCCGGCCGTCACGGTCGAGGTCATCCATCTGTGAACTCACCTGCCGCCCTTCCACATAGACCGCCAGCTGTCCCTGCTCTTCAGGCGCAAGGCCGGACAACTGCTCAAGCGGCACGACATAGGGCTGATGCGGCAGTTCATAATCAGTCGGATTATCAACCACCATTTTGGTCTTGAAAGCATGAAGCGGCAGAACAGACAGCCAGCAGGCTGCGAGCAATGCTGCTCCATAGCGGTATAAAACGGGTCTGAACATGTAAGACATTCGTTGAAAAGTGGTGCAAATATAATGAATATCACCGGAAATCGACTACCTTTGCCCATAAGGTACGCAGGCCGCATATACAAAGGACCTGCTACATGATGAGCAGACCGTCTCACCGGCCACAGCACCGCAACAAAAGCACAGCGCAATTCATCTGTCAAAGTAAATGGAATATACCGCCGTCCGATTTGATTTTAATCTGGAAGCCGACTATCAGGCCGACTTGTTTGTAGCCTCGTTGGCCGAGGCCGGATTTGAAAGTTTTGAGAACACCGACACAGGCATCACAGCCTACTGCCCTACTCCGCTGTTTGATCAGCAGCAGATTGTCGAAATGATCAGTCAGCTCCCGTATGGAGGCATCAGGCTAGCCGGCTGTGAGACCATAGCCGATCAGGACTGGAATCAGGAGTGGGAGCGCAACTGTTTCCGCCCCATCCGGATAGGCAACTGCATCATCCACAGCCCTGCGCACACCGACTATCCACCCTGCGACATCGATATCACAATCAACCCGCGCATGTCGTTCGGCACCGGACATCATGCCACCACAGCCCTTATGATTCAGGCCCTGAACGCCCTGAAAGCAGAAGGACAGGACGTCCTTGACATGGGGTGCGGCACGGGGGTGCTTGCCATCGTGGCCCACAAGCTCCATGCACGCCACGTGACGGCCATCGACATAGATGACTGGTGCGTCCGCAACACACAGGAGAATGCCGCCCTGAACCATGCGGAGCAGATTGACATCCGTCATGGCGGAGCCGACCTGATTCGGGGCCAACAGTTCGACATTATCCTTGCCAACATCAACCGCAATGTTCTCCTGAACGACATGGAGCACTACGCAGCATGTCTTCGCGAACATGGCCGACTGGTAATCAGCGGCTTCTATACGGCCGACGTTCCCCTGCTCGAACATCGGGCAGGCCTGTTCGGGCTTCACCTGCTGCATATCGAAGAACAGGACGGATGGGCCTGCTGCAGATTCGGACGTGACCGATAGCTCCACACAGGGCAAAGCCACACAGATGCTCACAGCCGACAGCCACACCAACACACAAGCCATCGCCCCGACCTGCGCTGCCAAAAATGCCACGACACACGGCATGTCCGCTCCTGACGCCGTCGGGCGACAAGCTGCAGGAAACAGTCAACTAATCGGAAGCCGACAGATTTTCATCGGCAGAAAATCACGCACATGACAGAACTGTCGTACTTTCGCGCCCTTGATGCGCACGTCGCGCCCAATCCGGCGGATTAACACACCGGTAAAGGTTTCCTGCGCATTGTCTGCTCTACTCAAACCGCCGCATGCTCCGGACACTTCTCAGACATATCGGAAAATATCGCACAGCAGCATTGCTCACGCCAATGTACACCGCCCTCGAGTGCATGGTGAGCGTACTGATTCCCTACGTCACCGCATGGATTATCGACGACGGGATTATGGTCGGCAACCTACATGCGGTCGTGCAGTATGGTGCTTTGATGACGGTCCTGGCCTTCGCCAGCCTGGCTTTTGGAATCGGCTCCGGGTTCTGCTCTGCCAAAGCCTCGACAGGCTTTGCAAGGAACCTGCGCAGCGCGATGTTCCGCAACATCCAGACATTCTCATTTGCCAACATTGACAAGTTTTCCACCTCCGGCCTCATCACACGCCTGACAACCGACGTGAGCAACCTGCAGCATGCCATGCAGATGGTGCTCCGCATCAGCGTACGCGCCCCACTCAACCTGTTGTTCAGCATCGTGATGTGCGTACTGATCAGTCCCTCAATGAGTCTGATTTTCGTTGTCGCAACGCTACTGCTCGGCGGCGGGCTGTACCTGATCATGAGCCGTGCGGTCAGGCTGTTTCAACAGGTCTTCGAACGCTATGACGACCTGAACCGAATCGTCAGGGAGAATATCTCTGCCATCAGAGTGGTGAAGGCATTCGTACGCGAGCATCATGAGGCAGAAAAGTTTGACCGCGCTGCCGTCGGGATGTATGCCCTGTTCACGCAGACAGAACGCCTGATGGCACTGAACCACCCCATGATGAATATGGTGATTTACGGATGTATCATCGCCCTGTCATGGTTTGGTGCGCAACAGGTCGTAGGCGGCAGTCTGACCACCGGACAGCTCACGTCGCTGTTCAGCTACGTGATGATGATTTTGAACTCGCTCATGATGCTGTCGATGATTTTCGT
>JAFUXZ010000206.1 GCA_017470795.1 Paludibacteraceae bacterium | reverse complement strand
TTTTGCAGTAATCAAGCAATATACGACGACACCGCTCCAGCCGTACTCGATGCGCTTGCATCTTGTTGAAGCTGACAGAGTGGCAACGCCGACAGACGCAGGAACCTGCTCCCCTCTCGGCACAACAACCGGAAAGGCGGAAAACGGGAACGCAATATATGACGGCGTAGAGATCGACAGCAACGGCCTCGTCGTTGCTTATCACTTCAGAAGCACCTATCCGTTCGAGAATATGGCGGCAAGTACAAAATGGACTCGCGTGCAGGCATACGGCGAAAAGACCGGGCTCCCGAACGTTCTGCACATATCAGAGAGCGAGCGCCCTGACCAGTACAGGGGCGTCAGTTATCTGGCGCAGGTCATCGAACCGCTTCTTCAGATGCGTCGATACACAGAGAGCGAACTGACCGCGGCAGTGGTCGAGTCGTTCTTCACCGCTTTTATTAAGACGCAAGCGGATGCGAACGAAATGCCGTACAACGAAGTCGGCAGCAGCCTGCCGGAAATGAGCAGAGATCCGAATGAGTACGAAATGGGCCCCGGACAGATTAACATGCTGGAACCGGGCGAGGACGTTGTGTTCGGAGATCCAAAGCGACCGGCTGGAGGCTTCAACGGCTTTATACGTGCAATTTGTGAGCAGATCGGTGCAGCTCTGGAGATCCCTGCCGATCTCCTTCTCAAGAGCTTCAACGCAAGCTACTCGGCCAGCCGTGCCGCTCTCCTCGAAGCGTGGAAGGCCTTCAAAATGCGCCGCGAGTGGTTCGCTGCAAGTTTTTGCCGCCCAGTCTATGAGATCTGGATGGCTGAAGCTGTTGCACGCGGACGTCTGCACGCTCCCGGCTTCTTCTCTGATCCCACTATACGCGAGGCATATCTGAGAAGCGAGTGGATCGGCCCGTCACAGGGACAGCTCGATCCGACGAAGGAAATCAGCGCCGAGGCCATGGCTGTCGCGGAGGGCTTCTCCACGAGAGAACAGTCCACGATCAGACTCAACGGCGGGCAGTGGGACGCAAACGTCGACCAGCTCGCAAGAGAGAACGCAAAGCTCGCAGCTGCGAAAGCGGCGTTCTCAACACCGGAGACCACAACGGAACCCGGAACAGACGAACCCCCAAAGGAAGGTGAAGAAAATGGTTAAAGCCAAGACCAGACTTATCGCAGGGCCGCAGGCAGACAAGCCCGTGACAAAGTTCTGGAACATCGCAAGCACCGGAGACGACAGCGGCGAGATACTGCTTTATGGTGACGTAGTAAGCAGGCAGCCGACAGACTGGTGGACTGGAGAACCCGTCGCCGGTCAGTTTATCACTCCGGAGGGCTTCCTTGAGGATCTTGAAGCAGTGAAAGACAAGGCCAACATCACAGTTAAGATCAACAGCTGCGGCGGCGATCTTTACACTGGCATCGCAATTCACAACGCGCTCAGAGGACTCAAGGGCAACAAGACCGTGATCGTGGAAGGCATCGCGGCCAGTGCTGCGAGTGTTATCGCCTGCGCAGGCGACGATGTTCAGGTATATCCCGGCAGCATGATCATGATCCACGGCGTCAGCGCTTTATTGTTTGACTATTACAGCTTGCCGGATCTAAAGAAGCTCCAGAAGGACTTCGACGCCAGCGAGCGTGCGATCGCTGAGATCTATCACGCAAAGACAGGCCTCGAGGTTGACCAGCTCAGGGCTATGATGACACGCGAGACGTGGATGGTCGGACACGAAGCGGTGAACAACGGCTTCGCCGACACGTTACTCGACGAGGACGAGAACTTTGAAGCAGCTATAAGCGCAGACAAGAAGGTGCTACTTGTAGCAGGCGTACGTCACGACGTCACAGGCTTCAAAAATCTCCCGGGATCCATCCCGGTATCAAACAAGATCCGCACCACTAAGGCAGCGGAAAACAAAAAAACAGTCAAGAAAGACACCAAGGAGGTCAAGACTATGACAGCAGAAGAACTCAGAGCTGAACATGGCGACATCATCGCGCAGATCGAAAGAGACGCCGCTGAAGAAGCTCGCACAACCGCTATCACTGAGGAACGCGCACGCCTTCAGGCTATCGAGGAAATCGAAGCAAGCGTCGGCGACACTCAGATGATCCACGACGCCAAGTATGGCGAGAACCCCATGACAGCCGAGCAGCTCGCCCTTGCAGCTATGAAAAAGCAGGCGCAGCTCGGTGCTCAGCACCTCGCAAACGTTAAGGATGACAACGCTGCATCGCAGGCAAATGGCGTAGCAGCTGCTCCGAACGGTGGCGAGGAAGGAAGCGAAACAGACGACAAGGCAAAGGTGGACGCTATTGTCGGTCTCTACAATTCCACCAAAACCAAATAAGGAGGACAAAACCATGAGCAAAAGACTCGACGAAACAATCGGCTCTGTTGAGTATGACGGCCTCATCGTCAACAACGAGCCCGTCGCTGACGTGTTCAGCGTAACCATCCGTAAAGGTGCAGCCACAGAGACTCTCAAGCGCGGCACTGTTCTCGCTCTCTCCGAAGGCGCTGCCGGTGACGGCAAGATGGTGATCCTCGGTACAACCTCAGCAGAGAACGAAACTTTGACAGCGAACTGCGTGCTCGCTGACGATGTTGAAGTCGGCACAACCGCCGACGTAGAGGCTCTCGCATATCGCACCGGCCACTTCGCAAGAAACAAAGTGATCGCTAAAAGCGGCACGACTTTGAGCGCAGCAGACGAGGAAGCTCTCCGCAAGGGTGGCATCCTTCTCTCAGATGCTCTTGCATACTAATCAAAGGAGGACAAAATCATGCCTTTTAACTTTTTTGACACTCACACGCTCCTCATGGCAGTGGAGCAGCTCACTCCCGTGAGCACATTCCTTCGCGATCGTTACTTCCCGACCAACGCGGCGAGCGACATCTTTGCGACCGACGACGTGCTCATTGAGTACAGAGACGGCAGCAAGAAGCTCGCGCCGTTCGTAGCCCCCCGCAAGGGCGGCGTTGCAATTCTGAGAAACGGCTACACCGTGGAGCGTTTCACTCCTCCGTTCGTAGCTCCCAAGCGTTCCCTCAGCATTGACGATCTCAACAAGAGAGGCTTCGGAGAAGCACTCTACTCTCAATTAACTCCTCAGCAGCGCCAGCAGACTCTTATCCTCAAGGATGCGGACGAAATGAGCGAAATGATCAGCCGTAGAGAAGAAGCTATGGCGGCGGAAACCATGCTCACAAACGGCTGTGTTATGAAGCACATCGCTGACGACGCAAACAAGGACGACGAGATGGAGATCCGCTTCTACACCGGCGCATCTAACCCGGCAACCTATACCCCGACAAACGCGTGGAACGCGGCGGGTGCGGAGATCCTCAAAGACCTCGGCGCTATGGTTCGTATTCTCACCAGCAAAGGACTCAGAGCTTCCGATCTTGTGTGTTCTCCTGACGTAGCTGACGCCATCATGAACGACGCAAACATTCAGAAGATGCTCGACAACAGACGCATCGAGCTCGGCAACATCGAGCCCGAACTTCTTCCCGCAGGTGCGGCTATCGTCGCTCGTCTGAACGTCAAGGGCCGTATCATCAACGTGATCTCCTACGACGAGACCTACACAGACGACAACGGTCAGGACAAGCTCTTCATCCCTTCGGGTAAGTGCATACTCACCGCTCCTGCTGCCGGCCGTACTCTTTACGGCGCAGTATCACAGATCGAGCAGGCTGACGGTGAGTTCCACACCTATGCAGGCAAGCGTGTGCCGAAATACCTCAGCAGCGCTGAAGGCAACACCCGCAGCTTGACCATCTCAAGCCGCCCGCTCATGATCCCGAACAACAAGAACGCGTTCCTTGTAGCGGACGTTTTATAAGCAGAAAGGAGACCCCGGTCATGATTAAGATTATCAAAGGAACCTACGGACATTTTGACGGCACAAAAGTGAACCCGATCACAAAGGCAGACGGCCCTCAGAGCTTCAAGCCCGAGATCGAGGAGAGACTTGTCAAGAAAGGCGTCGCTGTTTACGTCAACGAACCTCTCGTCGAGGAAACTGAAGAACAGGACGATGAAACAGCAGCCAAGACTGAAGAAGGCACTCTACCCGAGTACAGCGCAGACATGAAGCTCGCAGATCTCAAAAAGATCGCCAATGCGTATGGCGTAGACGCTGAAAAAGCGAGAACGAAAGCCGAAGTAATCAAAAAGATTGAAGCAGCAAAAGCACAGGAGGACGACGTTGTCGAGGACGACGAGCTCCCGCCTGACGTAAAAGCTGCGATGCCGGAATAATGGCCGGAACCCTTAAAGATCTAATCGCGGCAGACGTCGACCGCGTGTTTTTTGAGCTCGACGACTTTGCTGAGCTCCATCGCATTGAAGGCAAAGAGATCAGCATCGTTATCGACAATGATCAGCTTGAAAAAATGAAGCAGGGCCAGATCCTCGGCGTCGCCGAGTCTGACATGCTTATTTTTGCCAAGACATCAGACATGCCGAAGCGAAAAGCACCCGGCTCACTTCTGAACGTTGACGGCCGGGAGCTTATAGTCGACGAGTGGACTGAGAACAAAGGCGTCACTCAGATCGCTCTACGCCAGAACAGGACAGTGTAAGGAGGAAAAACGCATGACAACCACGACCATTATCGATAGTGTGGTCGACTGGGCTCAGAAGGCTATATGCGATAACATCCTTCTGAAGCTGCCGGACGACGACGCCAACGACGGAAATTATCCCGGGAAAAGGATCAACCCCACAGCCTTCCCTATGTTCGTTCCTGCGAAGGACAGGCTTGCGCCACATGTAACCGCACCGATCCCTTCGTTGTGCGTGCAAATTAAAGAAGGCAAGGACACACTCACGAACGGAAGGCGCACGCTGAAGATGCGCTTCAGCCTCGCAACGTGGAACCCGGGCAAACACGGCACCGAAGTCATGGAACCGCAGGAAGATGTGACCAAAATCGGTGGCCACTCATACAAGCGACACTCTGATCCTGAAGCGGTCGCTCAGTACACCAGAAATATGGACGGATGGAGAGACCTTTGGAACTTCGCAGATAAAACACTGCAAGCTATTGAGGGCACCGAGTTCATCGCAGGGCTCAGACTCGTGAAAGAGGGCGACGACGGCATCAGCTACGGCCCCTTTGTCGAGGAGGGCGCAATCTGGGACTACTATCCCTACTGGTTCTTGTGGATCGACTTCTCGCTTGAGTGCGGAACGGTTCACAAAGATCCTGAAATCTACAAAAATCTTTTATAAGGAGTGATAACAATGGCATACAAACACGGTACGTATGGCGAGCTGACGGCCAGCAAGGTCAAAGGCACAGCCAGCGCCGACACCGTCGTTGTTTATGTAGGTACTGCTCCGGTCAACCTCGTCAGAGGTGTGGAAACGTCTGAACTTGTCAACAAGCCGATCAAGATCTTGAACATGATCGACGCACAGGGCAAAGTCGGCTACTCTAACGACTGGAACGCCTTCAGTTTATGTGAAGCGCTCGCACAGCACTTTGACAACACAATCGGCAACGTCGGACCGATTTACTTCATCAATGTGCTTGATCCTACAAGACACAGAAAGGAAACAGTGACAACGGTCTCTGTTGCCTTTAACGCTGGTCGCGGCGAATTTATCAGCGACAAGATCATCCTCGACACCATAGCCATCGCCGACAAGGTTGAGGGCGTAGACTTCGAGGTGAGCTACAACTACAACTCCAGTAAGGTCGTGATCACTTCACTCAACAACAACGACCGCCTCACTGGCAACATCACCGTATCGTTCAGAGAAGTGAACCCGACAGCAGTCACCACAGCGGACATTATCGGCCAGAAAACGGCCACCGGCGTATATAGCGGCCTCGCCGCTATAGACCTTCTCTATCAGAAGGAAAATGTTGTAGCGAACGTTGTGGCAGCTCCCGGCTGGAGCGACATCCCGGCAGTATATACCGCTATGGTAAGCGCTGCGAACAAAATCAACGGACACTGGGACGCCCTTGTCGTTGCAGACATTCCTCTCGTGAAGGTAGTCACAGCGACAGGCAACGAAGGTGAAACAGTCGAGGTTCCGGTTGACACTATTGCAAAGGCGATTGAGTGGAAAGCAGAAAACGGATACACGTCTGAGTTCTCAAAGGTCTGCTGGCCTATGGTAACAGATGGCAGCGGCAGAAAGTTCCACCTCTCGACTGTAACAGCTGCAACAATGCAGCGCGTCGACTCTGAACACGGCGGCGTTCCGTTCGAGAGTCCGTCAAACAAGCAGATCATGGCGACGGGCCAATTCTTCGGAGCATCTTCTCCGAACATGGGCTACGACCAGTCGACTGCGAACGGTCTCAATGAGAAAGGCATCACGACCGCAGTGTACTGGGGCGGCCAGTGGGTACTCTGGGGCGCTCACACTGCTGCGTTTATTTACAACGGCAACATGGACGCCCGCGCAATTTTTGACGCCAGCATCCGCATGCTCATGCACATCACCAACGGCTTCCAGCTTAGAAACGGCACAAGGATCGACGCACCGATGGGCATCAGCGAGAGAGACGCGATCGTCAACAGCGAGCAGGAGATCCTCGACAGCTATGCAGGCATGGGCGCTTTACTCGGTCAGCCCTCTGTCCTCTTTGTCGAGAGTGAAAACCCGCAGACGAACCTCGTCAACGGCGACTTCGTCTGGAACATCAGCGCAACACCGACGCCGCCGTTCAAGTCAGGCACCGCACGCGTGACCTATACAGACGACGGCTTCGAGGCTTATTATGGAGGTGAGGAGTAATGTCATGGCTTGATCTTAAAGGCGCGATAGTGGCCGACACTGTCTACTCGAACAAGAGACTCGTTGCGAAAGACGTCAGCTTTACCCTCCCGTCGATCTCAATGCAGACGGCAGACGTGCAGGCCATGGGTACCATGAGCATGCCGCTCGTAGGTCTCCTTGAGGACATGGAGCTCGCCATCACAAAGATCGGCATCGACACCGGTCTCGGCAAGCTCTCAAAGCTCGAGAAGCAGAACCTTGAGTTCAGATGGGTGCAGACCGTTATCAAGAGCGACGGCACCAGCACAGTCGAGGGCTGCAAAGCCTTCGTTCGTTGCGTTCCGAAGGCACTGCCCGGCATCGGTGCAGAAATCGGAAGCGCGTCCGAAAACGAACTCACCTACGGCGTCAGCCGCTTGCAGATTTACTGCGGCGGTACCGAGTATATGCTCGTCGACAGACTGAGCCAGATCCTTCGTATTGACGGCAAGGACTACATGAGCAAGATCTCGAAATTACTTTAACAAACGGCCCCGGGACTCAAGCCCGGGGCTCATTATTTACACAGGAGGAAAACCATGAACGGTACTATCAAATTAAACAACCCGATCGAAATCAACGGCAAAAAGGTCAAGGAGCTCACCTATGACACCGACGCGATCACCGCGACGCAGTTTGCTGAAGCTGACGCGAGAAAAATGAGAGCAAGCGGATCAAAGGGCGGCAACCTCTCAGGTGCCGTTGAGCTCGACTACTCGTTCCACCTCTACCTCGGCTTCGCCGCTATCGTTGCGGTGAACCCGGAGATCGACATGAGCGATCTCGAAAGAATAAAGGGCGCGGACGTGATGGAGGTCATGAAAGTCGGCCGAAATTTTATAATCAGACCGGGAGAGGCCTCACAGGACGACGACTCAGACGAGCCATCAGAGACTACGCCCGAACGTTCCACACCTCAGTCACAGAGCTCGAACGAAAACCAATAACGAGCTTTTTGGTGGACTATGCAGAAGCGGCTGAAGATCTCGCCGAAGAACAGAAACGGAGGCAGAAAAGCGCGCCGCGCATGGTTAAAAAACACTACAAACGGAGGTGAGGACAATGGCAAACGGTAAAACGCTTCAAGCGATCGTTGAAATTGCCGGCGAAATAAGTCCTACCCTCGGAAAATCTATAAGCGAAGCGACCGGGAAGCTGGGAGGCATGAACGTCAAAGCCCTCGCCGTAGGTGCTGCCGTCGGCGGCATCGCGGTGGCTACCGGTAAAGCTGTTTTTGAAGCTGGGAAATATCTGGTTGATCTCGGCAGTCAGTTCGACGAAGCCAGTGACTCTATCAGAATAGGAACAGGCGCAACAGGTGACGCACTTGACGCTCTGATGGACGACTTCGACGCGGTGTACTCAAGCGTGCCGACCACCATGGAGGACGCCAGCAAAGCGATCGCTGACTACAACACAAGGCTCGGACTAACAGGCCCGGCCTTGCAGTCAATATCAACGCAAGCGATCCAAGTGGCCGACATGATGGAGCAAGATCTTGACAGCGTCATCGAGGAGTCGAGCCAAGCGTTCCAAGCGTGGAACATTGACGCCGAAAACATGGGCGACGCGATGGACTACGTGTTCAAAGCATCGCAGAGCACAGGCGTCGGCTTCACAGACCTCATGAGCAATGTGCAGCAGTTCGCTCCCCAACTTCAAGAACTCGGTTACAGCTTCGAGGAGTCGATCTCTTTGATCGGTCAGCTTGACAAGGCTGGCGTCAACACCTCGGAAGTTCTGGGCGCCATGAAAAAGAGCGTCGGAAACCTCGCAAAAGAAGGCATAAGTGCCAGCGAGGGCATGGAAATGTATGCCGAGAAAATCAAAAACGCCAAAGACATGACAGAAGCCACGACTATCGCTTCCGAAATCTTCGGATCAAAAGCGGCTTCAACAATGGCGGCGGCAATAAGAGACGGTACCGTCGACGTGGCAGCACTGACCGCAGAGCTCGAAAACAACAGCGAGACGATCGGAGGATGCGCTGCCGACACGTACGACTTCGCAGAAAACCTTCAGCTGTTCAAGCAGAAGGCGCAGGTCGCACTTGAACCTCTTGCCGGTACTCTTTTTCACTCACTCAACGACCTCATGCCTGTCGTGGGCGACCTTATGGAGAAGCTGATCCCGGTCATACAGAACATGGTCGGACAACTCCAACCAATGATCGAGCAACTTATTCCAGCTATCACGCCAATGCTCGAGGAGCTAATCCCGGTAATCGTCGAAATCGCGAGCGGACTGCTCACTGAGCTGATCCCTCCGGTAATCGAGATAGTGACGTCTATCATCCCAGTGCTGATCCAGCTGCTTCAAATGGTGGCTCCTATTCTCAACACGTTGATCTCGTCGGTACTTCCGATAGTCGTGCAGCTCATCCAGAAGCTACTGCCCGTAATTCTCCAAATCGTGCAGAGAGTTCTCCCGGTAGTGGTTCAACTGCTTGACGCAATTTTGCCGCTGCTCGATGAGTTCCTGAGCGCTATTCTTCCGGTGCTTCTGGATCTGATCGACGCGCTTGTGCCTCTGGTCATGAACATAATTGACGCGGTGCTCCCGGTACTGATCCAGCTGCTTCAGACTGTCGTGCCGATCATCTCGAGAATTATCCAGACGGTACTCCCGGTAGCCATCCAGCTGATCAACGCACTCGTACCTATCGTGACTCAGCTCATACAAGCAGTTCTCCCAATTCTGGTAGAGATCTTGAACCTTCTGACGCCGATCCTCGACTTAATAATCACATTATTGCAGCCGATCCTCGACCTGTTCATCATGCTGCTCGAGCCCATCCTGAGCCTCATTTCAATGGCGATCACGCCGTTGATCGACATTATCTCTATGCTGATCACTTCGGCCCTCGAGCCGTTGCAGCCTATCCTTCAGATATTGTCGACTCTGTTCAATGAGTATCTGGGCGCAGCGATCCAAAACGTGCAGCCGATAATCTCAGGCGTGCAGAACATACTCCAAGGTCTGATCAATTTCATCACCGGTGTGTTCACAGGCAACTGGACGGCGGCATGGCAAGGTGTCGTTCAATTCTTTGGCGGTCTCTGGGAGGGCCTCGTCGGTATTGTAAAGGCGCCGATCAACGCAGTAATCGGCTTAATCAACGGTGCGATCAGAGCACTAAACAGCATCAGCGTCACAATACCGGACTGGGTACCCGCGGTCGGAGGCCAGACCTTCGGCATAAACATTCCGACTATTTCATATCTGGCAACCGGCGGCTTCACTGACGGCATATCTATCGCCGGCGAAGCAGGAACAGAGGCAGTAATTTCCTTCGATCCTGCGTACAGAGCGGCGAACATCGGCTACTGGCTCGAAGCTGGTCAGATGCTCGGCATCGGTTCGAGCAATTCACAGACGGCACAGGCCGGCAAGCTCTTAACGCTTGACGACTTCTCGCTGAACGAAATGGCAGGAGGTCAAACTATAATTTACTACGACTTCAGTGGCTTTACGTGGTCGCCTACCATCGGCGCCACCGGTAAGGACGGCGAAGAGGACATTCTCGGAGAGCTCAAGGCTCACGAGGCTGAGTTCTTCGACTGGTTCGAGGAGTGGCTGAAGGTAAGAGAGGAGGGACGGTTTTGCCACGCGTAACCGCATATCTTGAATATCAGACAAGAGCCGGCGACACTTTTGACTCGCTTGCATTGACAATGTATAACGAGGAAAAGCTGGCGAAGCATATCATCGAGTTTAACCCGGACTATGCTGACGTCATTATCTTCGAGGCGAACGTGCCGCTCCGTCTCCCTATCATCGACGACGTTGAAACGCCGGCAACGTTGCCACCGTGGAGAAGCAGCACATGAAGCTGATGATCAACGGTGTCGATATTTTTGAGCAGGTGTCAGTCCGCTACTGCATACACGAAATGTATGCAGAAAAGCGGGCCGACAGTCTGACGATAAGGCTCAACGATCCGGACGGCAACTGGAGCAAGTGGAACCCTGAGCCCGGCAGCGAGATCTCGTTCGAGAACGGAGCAGCAAAAACGGGCAAAATGTTCATACACTCAACAAAGCCGGAAAACGGCGGCTATACGATCAGAGCCTTATCAATGCCGACAACAGGACAAACAAGAAGGAGCAAGTCGTGGGCCGGCGTCCACTTCCTTCAAATCGCGAACGAAATCGCAAAACGGCACAAGCTGGACTTCGAGAACTACGGCTGCAAGGATCACCTGTACCAGTATATCGCGCAGGAGAACGAGACAGACTTCGCGTTCTTTTGTCGTCTCTGTATGTTTGAGGGCTGTCAGATGCTTATCTTCGACGGCAAGCTGATCGCATACGACGAAGCGTACATCGAAAAGCAAGCACCGGCCGAGACTCTCGAAATCGGAGATGACGGTGTGTTTGCATACGAGGACAGAAGCGACAGAGCGTACGGAGTGGCAACGGTAGCAAGCGGAAAGATCTCCGGAACCTTCAGAGCGCCGGGAGGAGCTCCCGACAGAGTTCTGAAGCCGGAGACCGGGATCAAGGTCACAAGCAACGCAGAGGCCGCACGCTTCGCGCGTGGGATCCTGCGAGACGCGAACAAAAACCTCGTGACCGGTAGCTTCGCAAAAGCGCTGATGCCGGGATATGCAGCCGCGAGCCTGATCAGACTCAAAACCAAAAAGGCAGAGGGCTGGAACGGCGAGTTCTTCGTGACAATGGTCAGACACGACCACGTCGGCAACAAATCAACAATTTACATCAGGAAACCACTGGAGGGATACTAATGGCCGGACAAATTGACAAGGGAAAAATCACAAGCATCGACGGAAACGTCGCCAGAGTGGTGCCATGCAACGAGCCGGGACTCGTCTCCGCTTCGGTGGTTATTCCGTGGCACTTGAGAGGTACCTCCGGGAACTTATCAAAAGGCACCGAAGTGGTCTACGCTCTTTTTGAGGATCAGACTGGCATCCTGCTCGGCAGAGCAGACGGAAACTGGGGCAACTTTGTCCCGGAACTCAGTGTCGAAACTCTGAGAGCGTCGTCCGTTACAGCTTCAGGCGTAAGCCTTGCAGCACACAGCCATTCGGTAACGGAGGGAGCAACTCAAACGGGCAACCCGACATAAGGAGGCGATCAACATGGCAGTCATGGCCCAATGGCGAGACATGACGTTCGAGGTGTCAACCAACAAAGTGAACGCCGTGGAGGATCTCAGCTTTAGCTATGAACAGATCGCAGATAATAACAAAGACGCCGAAGGAACCCCAAAGACGAACCAGAGAGGGACGAACCTGTTCCCACTCTCGTGCTCGGTGACGCTGCACTCAGCTGCCGGCATAAACGTCCGTGCGGAGATCTCCAAGTGGCAGAAGCTCGTCACAAAGACGGGCTATTTTTATTTGCAAGGGAAAAAGCTCGGCCCGGTAGTCCAACTTCGCAAGGTGTCAGTCAGTGGCATCATGCTGGACGACCTCGGCCGCATGCGTGTGGCAAAGCTGTCGTTGACCTTCAAGGAATACGACAAAAAGACCACGTCGGTGATCGACACCTCAGCGCTAAAGGTCGGAGCCAAAAAATCACAAAAGGCAGAAAAAAAACCAAGCAACAAGCAGGCCGCGAAGTCTAAAAAGCAGACGATCAAGGTCGGCTCCATGGTTAAACTCACCGGCAAGAAATACGCAACCGGTCAAACCATCCCGGACTGGGTAAAGAAAAAGAGCCACAAGGTCAGCCAAATCAAAGGCGAGAAGGCCCTGCTCGGCTCGCCAAACGGGATATGCAGCTGGGCGTATCTTAACGAGCTAACGCTCGTCTGACATAGGAGGTGCAGCATGAAAGCAAGCGGAAACGGAAACCCGGAACAGTGCGCGGTCAACCTCCTGCTCATAAGCAGAGGCGAAGTGCCATACGACAGGATCAAAGGGCGCGACGTCGCACTGGTAGACATGCCGGCATCAACAGCAACCGGCGCAGCTGAAGCTGACGCGGAGTGGCTGCTTGAAACCTATGAGCCACGCATGAAGGTCGAAGGCGTAGACCTTCAGGGAACTCTCGCAAACGTCGGAGAGTTCGGCATAAACGCCAACATATCAGCAAGGAAGGAGGAGACTGAAGCATGGAACTCGAATTTGTAAACACTGACAGCTCCGAGATATATGACACAATCATCACCGAGCTGGAAAACGGTGTAGCGGAACCGCTTTACCCGGGCGACGAGCGCAGGATCTTCGGCGAGGCTATGGTGCCTCTTTTTGTAGCGCTTTACAGCAGCGTGAACGACGCGTGCCGTCAGAAGATGCTGAGATACGCAAGAGGCGAAGTTCTTGACGCCATCGGAGAGAACAGAGGCCTCACGCGTGATATGCCCGAACAGGCAAAGACGACACTCAGGTTCAGCCTGACAAACGCGATCAGCTCAAACATCACGATCCCGGCAGGGACTAAAGTGACGAGCGACTTCGAGCGCTACTTCTCCACTGACATCACGGTCGTGCTGGCTGCCGGCAGTGCTCACGTAGACGTACCCGCGACAGCTGTCGAGGGAGGCGTGAACTATAACAACATACCGGCGGGAGCGATCAACATCATGGTCGACCTCCTCGCCTACATCGACTTCGTGGAAAATTTAACACCAACAGCCGGAGGCAACAACGAAGAAAGCGATGAAGCCTTCCGCGAACGTATAAGAAACGCAACCAACAAGATCACAACCGCAGGGCCTTCGGCATCGTACAAATACTGGGCGATGCAGGCAGATCCAACAGTGGCCGACGCTGTTGTCGAGTCTCCTGAAGCGTGCGAGGTAGTGATCACTCCGATTTTATACGGCGGCGAAATTCCGGGCGCAGACATACTCGAAAAAGTCGAGAGAGCCGTCACAGCTCCGGACGTCAGACCTCTGACAGACAAGGTGACGGTGCAACCACCGACGACGACAGAGTACGACATCGAGCTCACATACTACACGACACCGGAAAACGAGTCGGAGTGTGTGAGAGCAGTCGAAGGATCTGGCGGCGCAATAGACCAGTACATATACTGGCAGGGCTCTGCTCTGAACAGAGACATCAACCCCGACCGCTTGAGGAGGCTCATCCTCAGACCGGAAGGAGACGTTGAAGGGCTCGTAGGCGCCGATCGTGTAATCGTAATGAAGCCGGAATACACGGAACTCAACAGGACAACCGTGGCAAAATTCTCGGGCAATATATCGGTGCAGCACGTTGTAAAGGAGGAGTAAGGCATGGGCATGAAACTCCAGAACGCTGACATCCTTCAGCTCCTCCCCCAGTTCATGAGAGACGACGCCGCCGTTCAGGCTCTTGCTTCAGCTGTCAACAAGCTGATCAGTGAACCGGGCGGCAAAGTGTTCCACCTGCGAGAGTGGGATCAGATCGATACACTCAGCAGCGAAGAACTCGACGAGCTCGCGTGGGAAATGAGCATAGAGTGGTATGACACAGGCATGGATCTCGAAAACAAGCGCGCAATGATCAAGGCGGCCACGCTTCTGAAGGAAAAGTCCGGAACGAAGTGGGCCGTCATTGAAGCGGTCAAAAACGGGTACGGCTCGGAACCGGAGATCTCCGAGTGGTTCGAGTATGAAGGCGATCCGGGACACTTCAAGGCAAAGATCAACGCGTCGAAGGGCTTCGACTTCTCGAAGGTTCTCGCTGCGATCGAATACGTCAAGAGGGCGAGCGCTCACCTTGACGAGATCGAAATGGAGACGACGGAGAAGATGGAGATCTTTGTGGGCTTCTCGACGGTAGTGATCAACGAATACCGCACAGCCATGACGAAGGAGGACTTCACAGCCTTCGAGTGGCTCGTGGACGAGTCGAGCGACACCCTCATGGACGAGCTCGGCGCCGTCATTATCGAATAAGAAAGGAGACGACAATGTTCTTCCCTAAATTAACACTAACAGATGCCGGCCGCGCTCTAATCGTGAAAGGTATGGCCGGCGAGACAATAACCTTCACGAAACTCGCACTCGGAAACGGGCAAAGCCCGGCAAACATCAAACAGCTGACGGCGCTGGTCAACAACATGGCAGACATGCAAATCACCAGCATCGAGATCGGCGATGGCTGCGCAGAGCTCGAGGGTAGCTTTGACAATGGAACGCTAAACAACAGCTTCTACGCGACAGAGTTCGGCGTGTTTGCAGAGGATCCTGATGCGGGCGAAATTCTTTACGCGTACGCAAACGCAGGAGACGACGCCACACTCATCCCCGCATACAGCACAAACTCGTTCGAGCTCACCACATTCAAGCTGGTGGTCGTTGTAGGAGATGCAGAGCACGTGACGGCAGTGATCGGAGAATACTCAGGGTATACGACGAAGGAGGAGTTTGACGCTCATGTTCATGATACCGACAACCCTCACGGCGTAACGAAAGAGCACGTCGGACTCGGAGAGGTTCCGAACGTGTCAACGAATAACCAGACGCCGACCTTCGCACCGCTCACGCCTGCACAAATAGAGGACGCGACGCAGATCCCTCTCGAGAACATCGCAAACGGCGACACGCTTGGCGTAATGCTCGGAAAGATCAGAAACGTGATCTCCAGAGTGTTCCATCACTTCAATGCAACAAACCCGCACAACATAACGACAACGACGATCGGAGCAGCTGCGAACGTTCACAAGCACACAGCGTCCGACATCACAAGCCTGTCGTCGTTCTTGACCAGCCTGATCAACGGTCAGCACATCATACTGAGCAACACAAAATACCTGTACGGTAAAGACTCAAAAGGAGGAAGCCACAGGCTCGCAGGCATCGGAGGCGACGGACAGGTGTGGTTCGGAACAGAACCGGGCGACAACGTCAACGGGCAGTACACTCACCTCCACAGCGCTGGACCGATCTGTATCAGAACATACAACCCGAACGGCAAGGAGTACAGATATCTCTGCGGTGACACCAACGGCAACTGGTACCCGTCAGGAGGAACGAACCGCCAGACGTTCGGAAAAAGTGGAAACCGCTGGTCAACGGTTTACTGTCAGCATCTCAACGAGTCGTCAGACGCCAAGAAGAAAGACGTCATCGGCGATATTGAAAAAGCTGAAGAACTGATCCGCGGCCTTCGTCCTATCGGCTACAACTGGAAAGACGACGAGGACGGTCGCTATCAGATGGGCTTCTCCGCGCAGGAAGTGTTCGAGCTCATGCAGAGCCTCGGCATCAAAGGCGCCGGACTGTATCAAGCGGGCCGTGCGGTCACTTTAGACCACGACTCTCTCGAGGTCGGAGAGGAAAACCTCAGCGACGAGCAGATCCGCGAGTCTGACGACAGAGATCTCGACTGGGGCCTCGATTATTCTCAGTTCATCGCTCCGCTTGTGGCTGTCGTACAGTCTCAGGACGCAAGGATCAAGGAACTCGAGAACATCATCAAAGCAAAGGAGGACTAAGCCGTGGCTGGTGGACTTATTAAAATAACAGAAAAAACGATAGCAAGTGAAGCGTCAGCAGACGCTCACGTGCTTCTCACTCAACCGGAAATCATAACAGAGGGAGAGGATCCGGTTGAAGCGCTGAGGCGTGTGCCTCTCACTGCACTCGCTAACAGGATCGCGCAGCTTCTCTCCCTCGGCGACACCTACGTCTCGATCGCTTCGCTTCGGGAAATGTACCCGACGCTGATCAAAGACATTGAACAGGTGGACGAAGGCATCCGTGTGACGTTCTGGGACGAAGCCGAGACAACCATCACGGTCGCAGCGAGCGGAGGCCTCGCCTTCGACGGCGGCTATGTAGACGACAACGGGTACCTGCACTTGACGCAGGACGGACTCGACATCGACGGCTTCGATCCGTTCTTCGTAGGAAACGGAGGAGGAGGCGGCTCAAGCAGCGGCTCAAGGCTCACCTTCTCCATGACAAGTGACACGAGCTTCTCGGTAGCAGACACGTCTGGCGTGGCGACTTTGTCGTTCGCGTTCCAGTCTGTTGATGCTTCTTCTGGAGTAAGCACCGGCAACGGTACGCTGAAGATCTACGTCGGAGGAACGCTGAAGCGCAGTATGACAGTGCAGCAGGGCAACAGCTCGATCAACGTGTTCGACTATCTGAACACGGGTGCCAACACCGTCAAACTCACACTGATCGACAGCTACGGAGCGACAGCAACGCGTACATGCTATATCAACCGCGAAGCGCTGACGCTTAGCTGGAACCTTGAACCGACGCTGAAGAACAGCGGGATCCTGAGCGTAAACATGACGCCAACGGGCACAGGTTCAAAGACCGTCGTCCTGAAGGTAGACGGCAACGTGTACTCGAGCGACACGGTGACAAGTTCCGGCAGAAGGATCTCAAAGAGCGTGACAGGCCTCACACATGGCGGTCATATCATCGAGGCATACTGCTCCGTTGATATTGACGGCACAACGCTGACGACAGAAATGCTCACGGCAGCAGTTGCACAAATCGAGGAGGAAAACAGCACGCCGGTGATCGCCTGCAACTACACAGACGCTCACGCGACTCAGTACACGACGATCGAACTCGAGCACAGAGTCATTGATCCGAGGAACAACCCGGCAGACGTCGAGTACGTCGTCAAGTCAGGCACAACAGTGATCAACTCGGCAGAGGCAACCGTTGACCAAAGCGGACAGATCTGGAGCTTCAGACCTACTCAGGCCGGCACCATAACGCTCGAAATCGTGTGCGGTTCTTCAAGGTGGACTCACAACGTAATCGTCGACGCGCTCGAGGTTCCGGTGTCTGAAGCCACGGAGAACCTCGCCCTCAAGTTCGATCCTTCTGCCATCAATACGCTTGACGGTTGGAACTACGAAGGCGCGACACTCACCATGTCCGAGAGGTTCGACACTATCAACGGCGGCCTCAAGACTGACAGAGACGGAGCTCGCGGCCTTCTTGTCATGAAAGGCGACAGGGCGACGATAAACTTCAACGCGTTCGGAGACGATGCTCGAAAAACCGGCAAGGAGATCAAGATCATTTACAAGGTCGAGAACTGCTCCGACTTTAATGCGACAGCAGTGAGCTGCTTCAGCGATGGCATCGGCTTGCAGCTTAAAGCAAACGCTTGCATCTGTAAGAGTGAACAGTCAACGCTTGAGATGCAGACCTGCGAGGGTATGCGCACAGAGCTCGACCTCAACATCGAGCCCGACAGTGCCAACAGGATCATGGCCTTCTGGGAGGAGGGCTCACACGCCAAGGGCGACACATACGCAGAGTCCGACAACTACATGCAGGCCAACCCGGTCGGCATCACGATCGGTTCGGACGACTGCAACGTCTGGATCTATCTCGTAAGGTGCTACACGACAGACCTAACAGACACAGAGCTGAAGGCGAACTTCGTGGCAGACGGCAAAGACGGCGAGGAAATCACAAACAGACACAGAGCGTCCCA
>JAFUXZ010000205.1 GCA_017470795.1 Paludibacteraceae bacterium | reverse complement strand
GGTAGTGGAAACCATAGACTGACACAGAACAACAAAACAATACACTATTATGGACAGAGAAACATTATTAAAGGAGCATAAAGACCTTGTATGCTCCTTGCTTGATGCAACAAAGTTTATCTATTCGGAGCGATTCTATGCGCTCAACGAGTTGGAGCGTCAGAAGTTCATCCGGAACAAAGCCGCCACCGAAGCTCATCTGAGTTCGTTATCAGCACTTCTATGGTGCGAAGAAGCACAGAAGACCAGCTTGCCCGACATCATGACCATGGGGCTGATAGGCTCGCTGCTCGGGACACCTAACCGCCCCTAAATCGTCAAAAACCCGTCAATTATAAAAATAATCATGCGGCAATTATCTGATTTGTAGACAGTTGTCGCATGATATATGTAGTCCCGCTGGGAATCGAACCCAAATCAAAGGTTTAGGAAACCTCCGTTCTATCCATTGAACTACAGGACCGACTTCGTTTTCAGGCTGCAAAGATACGGCGATTTGCTCAATGCGGCAAAAACATGGACCACAAAGATGTGTCGAGGGTCAGTATGTCTGCCGTCGGGCAAAACGGCTTTGAGGGCACAGACACCTGCCGGGAGTGTGAAGCTGCCGGATGTGACATCGGGCAGGCATACAGCGTCAGACAGCCTGTCGGATTGGAGTCGGGGCATGTCTTGCGGGCATGTTGCGCCAGCGGGTTAGGCAGCGCGCATGCTTTCTGCCTGTCCCGGAGCCGGCGGTTCTGCTTCGTGTGAAGCCGTGTCGTCGGCTGTTGCTATCGGTTTTAGACAGAAAGGAGGTATACGTGTCGTCAGAACCTGCAGATTTGTGTGCAGGGAAGATTGACGGGCAGGGTTTGATTCTTGCAACAGGCTTACATTCAGCGTTGTACGCACATCTTACGGGAGCGATGACAGATATTTATGATGTGTGTTGTAAAACATATTGATTGTTATATATGTTCGGAAGAAAAGTACTACTTTTGCACATGAAATCACGAACCGATAATTGCTTTTTGTTATGAACCAGACCGAGAACAAGATTGCCGAGTATTTAATCAAAGTGAAGGCTATTAAGTTGCAGCCGAAGAATCCGTTTACCTGGGCCAGTGGCTGGAAGTCGCCAATCTATTGTGACAATCGTAAGACCTTGTCCTATCCGGAAATCAGGACCTACATCAAAGATCAGCTGGTGAGTCTGGTGAAGGAAAAGTATCCTGACGCTGAAGTGATAGCAGGCATTGCGACCGGAGCCATTTCGCAAGGTGTGCTGGTGGCTGAAGAACTTGGTTTGCCGTTCATCTACGTACGCTCGAAACCCAAAGATCATGGCCTGGAGAACATGATAGAAGGCGATTTGCGTCCGCATCAGAAGGTTGTCGTGATTGAAGACCTGGTCTCAACCGGCCAGAGCAGTCTGAATGCTGTAGATGCCATCCGGAAAGATGGAAGCACGGTACTTGGCATGCTGGCAATCTTCAGCTATCAGTTGCGTATTGCCCAAGAGCGCATGTCAGCAGCCGATGTTGAGCTGACCACGTTGTGCAACTATGATGCCATCATCCGTCATGCTGTTGCAACAAAATATATCACAGAATCAGAGGCTGAGACGCTGCAGGAATGGCGTAAAAGCCCAGAAACATGGCTTCAATGAGTGAATCGACCTATACCAGCAGCGTTAAGCGGATTGTCGGGTCAGAACAGCGGGCGTATGCTGTGCTGTCCGATTTAAACAACCTGAGTCGGCTCAGAGAGCGTCTTGAGGCAGCCGATGCAGCGCAGTTGTTGAGCGTCAGCGTGCCTGAAGACAAGCAGGACGCGCTCAATCAGTTGCGGGAGAAAATCAAAGACTTGCAGATTGACGGCGACAGCCTGCGCTTCACGGTCGAACCTATGGGGCAGATGGGGCTGCGTATTGTGGACCGTGAGCCCTGTAAGACGATTAAGTTTGAAGGAGAGAACACGCCCATACCCCTCCACTTCTGGATACAGCTGAAGCAGGTGGATGAGGATGACACGCGCATGAAGCTGACCCTTAAGGCCGACGTGCCGGTGATGATTAAGATGATGATCGGACGTAAGTTGGAAGAGGGAATCGAGCGTATGGCCGACATGCTCAGTATGCTGCCATACGACAAGATATGACCCTCAGCAATATAAAAGATCAGGACAGGCGTGGTGCCTGTCCTGATTTCTTTAATGCCCCTGCATGCTGATTAGCTCTTGGAGCCGGTCGCGTAGTTGGCGTACCGTCTGGGGCTGACGGTCGGCAATGTTGTGCTGCTCGTTCGGATCGTCGGGCAGGAAGTACAGCTGCTCCTGCGGCGAGTTGCCGAGTTGGGTGTCAGTGCCGGGATTGTATGAAGGAGCATCTGACGGAAGGATGTACTTATACCCCTGACGGCTCAAGATGCCGAGTGTGTTGTGCAGATTCTGCTCCACGACATACTCGCGTCCGATGCTGTCGGCTCCCGACCATGCCGGCCATGCCTCACGGCTGTCGTAGGCACAGCTGTCGGGCAGGCTGATGCCGGTGGCC
>JAFUXZ010000204.1 GCA_017470795.1 Paludibacteraceae bacterium | reverse complement strand
GGCCGGCATGCCGCGCAGCGTGGTGCAGCGTGCAGAAAAGATTCTCAAACAACTGGAGACCGATGAGATCAGAGAGGGTAAAGGACGCTCAACCAGACAGATTGGGGAGCAGCGTGAGGGAATTCAACTCAGTTTCTTCCAGCTGGACGATCCGGTGCTGACCCAGATTCGTGATCAGTTCCTGAAGCTGGATGTAAATAATCTGACCCCGATTGAGGCCTTGAATAAGCTCAATGAGATAAAGCGTATCATTTCCGGGCGGAGTTCTTCATAATCCGGAAGCCGTCTTGAAAGATGCGGATAACACTCTCCGGGAGCGTACGGAGCATGCTATAAAGAAGTCTCCTCATCGGCCTGTGCAAGGCGGATGAGGAGACTTTCTCTTTCTGTGCTTCCGATGTCGGTCGGAAGATGTGTTGCCCTGTGAGTGTCTGTTCAGACGTACAGGTCGCTGATTGAGATGTGATTCTGGTTGCGGAAGATTGTCTCGGCGAAAATGTCGGCTACACTGACCACGTGTGCCTTGGGGCAGCGTGTCTGGTCGAATGGGATGGAGTCGGTGAAGACAATTTCGGTCAACTGTGAGTTCATGATGTTCTCGCAGGCCTTGCCTGACATCACACCATGACTTACCACGGCGCGTACGCTCTTGGCTCCGTTGGCCATCATGAGGTCGGCAGCCCTGCAGAGCGTGCCGGCGGTATCGGCCATGTCATCGATAATCACGACATCCTTGTCTTCAACATCACCGATGATGCGCATGTCGGCAATGACATTGGCTTTTTCGCGGCTTTTGTGACACAGAACGAGTGGCGCGGCAAGTTTTTTTGCATAGGTGTTTGCCCGTTTGGATCCGCCGACGTCGGGCGATGCAATCACGAGGTTCTCAAGGCGTAATGAACTGATGTATTCCACAAAGATGCTTGAACCATGCAGATGATCCAGCGGAATGTCGAAGAATCCCTGTATCTGGTCGGCATGGAGGTCCATCGTGAGCACACGGTCGGCTCCTGCCACCTGAAGCATGCTGGCTACGAGTTTGGCTCCGATTGATACGCGGGGTTTGTCTTTGCGATCTTGGCGTGCCCAACCAAAGTAGGGGATTACGGCTGCCACCTTATAGGCTGATGCACGTTTGGCTGCGTCAATCATCAGCAGGAGTTCCATCAGGTTGTCGCTTGTGGGGTTGGTCGACTGCACGAGGTACACATGGCAACCGCGTACGGACTCTTCAAACGAAACGGCAAACTCACCATCAGAGAAATGCTCGATGTTGATATGGCCGAGCTGGCAGCCGCGAATGTTGCCGTTCCGGCGTTCTTTTTCATCGAGGTGTGCACAGATGGCTTCAGCCAGATGGCGGCTGTTGGTGCCGGAGAAAACCTTGTAGTTGGAATTGATTTCGCTCATGGGGTTGGTAATGATTATGATGTTTGTGGACTATGTGGCGGAAAAACGGCGCAAAGGTAAGATTATTTTCGACGTGTTTCCGATGATGTGATTGACGGATTATGCGTATTATTTGACTTTTACGTCTGCCGGTTGTTGGCGTGCCTTATACCGGGGGATGAAGCAAAAACCCGCAGCCGGCAGTCGGCATGCGGGTTTTGTTCATTTTTCAGCGGTATTGGGGGTGTGCTTGTACTTGAAGGCAAAGGCGAAGCAGACAGCCACCACCAAGGCGTATGCGGCAAAGATATACCAGGCGGTCGACCATCCATTCCATACCTGCATGGCGGTATCATGGATTTGTTCTTCCGGTATCATCTTAAAGTCGATGTTGGGGACGAAACGGTCGATGACAGCCTGTGCGCCGAGTGTTCCTATCGTCGCTCCGAATCCGTTTGTCATCATCATGAACAGACCCTGAGCCGATGAGCGGATGTTGACATCTGTTTCCTGATTGACGTAGAGCGATCCTGAAATGTTAAAGAAGTCGAAGGCAAGTCCGTAGATGATGCATGACAGGACAAACATCCACACGCCCGACCCCGGATTCCCCAACCCGAACAGTCCGAACCGGAGAACCCACGCCAACATCGCCATGAGCATGACATTCTTAATGCCGAATGTGCGCAGCATGAAGGGAATGAGTAAGATGCAGAGGGTCTCTGAGATTTGTGAGATAGAGATCAGGATGTTGGCATGCTTCACGCCGAAGGTGTCGGCAAATTCCTTCAAATTGCCAAAACTCTGTAAGAACGGATTTGCAAACCCATTGGTGATTTGCAGGCTCACACCGAGCAGCATGGAGAAGATGAAGAAGATAGCCATCTTCTTTTGCTTGAACAGCGAGAAGGCCTGTAATCCCATCGCCTCGACGAATGACTTTCCTGTAGCCGTCTTGTTGATTGGGCATTCGGGTAAGGTGAGGGCGTAAGCCATCAGGACGATGCCGAGCCCGCCGCTGATGACGAACTGCATGGCCGTGTTCTGATAGCCGAGCAGGTCGACAGTCCACATGGAGCAGATGAAGCCTACTGTGCCGAAGACGCGTATGGGCGGGAAGTCACGTACGGTGTCCAGTCCGGCTTTCTCGAGCGCGTTGTATGCCACGGAGTTTGACAGGGCGATTGTCGGCATGTAGAAGGCTACCGCCATGGTGTACAGGCTGAAGAGCGGGCCGAACTGAACCGCCTCACCGGCGTTCAGGCCATAGATGCCGGCTCCGATCATGAAAGCTCCGGCCAGTGCGTGGCAGATGCTGAGCAGTTTCTGTCCGGGAATCCATCGGTCGGCCACGATGCCCACCAGGGCGGGCATGAACAGCGAGACGATGCCTTGTATGCTGTAGAATATGCCGATGTTGTCGCGCAGACCATGTTGAGCGAGGAATGCTCCCATGCTGGTCAAGTAGGCTCCCCAGATGGCGTACTGGAGAAAATTCATGACGATGAGTCGAATTTTTGTGTTCATGACGGATAAGATTCTGTGTGAGTGATGAGTGAGGATGTGCCGGAGGGTTTCTGTCGTTGTCCGGCTTTCTTATTTGAGTTTGTGCAGGGTGTGTCCCATGCGTCGTTTTTTCGTTTCAAGATAGAAGCGGTCGAAGGGGTTGGGTTCGATTTCGATGGGGATGTTCTCGACAATCTCAAGTCCGTACGACTCAAGTCCGACGCGCTTGACGGGGTTGTTCGTGATCAGGCGCAGTTTGCTGACGCCGAGTGTGCGCAGAATCTGTGCTCCTACGCCATAGTCGCGTTCGTCGGCATCAAATCCGAGGTGCAGGTTGGCATCGACGGTGTCCATGCCTTCTTCTTGGAGCTTGTAGGCGCGTATCTTGTTCATAAGTCCGATGCCTCTGCCTTCCTGGTTCATGTACACCAGCACGCCGCGTCCTTCCTGTTCAATCATGCGCATTGCCCGATGCAGTTGCTCGCCGCAGTCGCATCGCATGGAGCCGAAGATGTCACCGGTCATGCAGGAACTGTGTACGCGTACGAGCAGCGGTTCGTCAGTCTCCCATGAGCCTTTTATCAGGGCGATGTGTTCCAACCCGTTGCTCAACTGGCGGAACGGTATGAGCATAAAGTCGCCGTAGGCCGTCGGCAGGTGTACGCGCTCACCCTGTTCGACGAGTGATTCGGTGCGGAGGCGGTAGGCAATGAGGTCTTTGATGCTGATGAGCTTGAGGTCAAACTTCCGGGCAATCTGTTCCAGCTGGGGCAGCCGTGCCATGGTGCCGTCTTCATTCATGATCTCTATCAGGGCTGCAGCGGGCCGCATGCCTGCCAGCCTGCACAGGTCGATGCTGGCTTCAGTGTGTCCTGCACGGCGCAAAACGCCTTTGGATTTGGCATAGAGCGGGCTGATATGTCCGGGCCGACCGAAGTCAGACGGCTTGGATTGGGGGTCGGCAAGGGCGCGTATGGTGGCGGCGCGGTCATGTGCCGACACTCCGGTGGTGCATCCTTCGAGTTTGTCCACCATCACGGTGAACGGTGTGCCGAGTATGGATGTGTTGTTGGCCACTTGGGGTGTAAGTTCAAGTTCGGCGCAGCGTTCTTCGGGGAGCGGGGCGCACAGTACGCCGCGTCCGTTCTTAAGCATAAAGTTGACTTTCTCGGGGGTGATGAGTTCGGCCGCAGTGATGAAGTCGCCTTCGTTCTCCCGGTCTTCATCGTCAACCACGATGACAAACTTGCCTTGTCTGAAGTCTTCAAGAGCCTCGTCTATGGTGTTCATGCTGGTGTGTGTTTATGGTTTATTATCGTGTGCCGGGGTCGTCAGTCTCGGTGTGGCGTACGAAGTGCCGGCGGATATTCTTGAATGTGTTGAGCAGCTTTTCGGCCATCTTTCCCCATGCTTCCGGATTGAAGATAGCGGAGTCGGTGGCTGCTTTATAGGTGAGGAAGATGCCGATAGGCAACAGGATTGCCGAACTCAGCCACATGCCTTGGAACACATCCCACAGGCCGTCGCGTGCCATTTTGTAGCCGGTGTTGTCAATCATGTAGTAGATGATGAACATCACCACGCTGATCACCGTCGGCATGCCCAGTCCGCCTTTACGGATGATGGCTCCGAGCGGTGCGCCGATGAAGAAGAAAATCAGGCAGGCAAATGAGAGCGTGAATTTGCGGTGCAGTTCGATCTCATGGCGGCGGATGTAGTATTGCGTGTCGTTGAGCATCACGCGGTTGAACGAGACTCGGTCAGCGGCCTGGCGTGCACTCTCGACGGCCGCACGTGCGGTGGCCAGTTGGCGGGGCTTGGTCATGCGGGCAATGGCCTGATCGACCGAGTGGCTCTCGATGGTCTGTCTGTCAACGGCTGTAAGGGGCTCGTTGGGCTGTATCTCGCGGTTGAGGTAGTGTGTGGCGATGAGTTCGTGTCCCTGCACCGCAGCGATAGAGTCGGAGATACCGCTTACGGAGTCGATGGAGTGGATGAGTTGCACGAGGTTCTTGCTCACGTGCTGGTCTTCCAGGATGGAGTCGTCGTAGCGCTGAAATCCGCTGTCAAACTCGATGAGCATGCTGCGGGTCGAGAAGGTCTCTCTGCGGTAGGGCACGCTGCCGATGGTGTTCCGTGACTTCTGCTGGTCGTTCAGATTCTCAAACGCCTCTCCGCTGTAGAGTGTTATTTTCAGAAATTTCTTGTCGGCGGTGAAGTAGATGCGTCCGGAGTCGGCAAGTATGACGGCTGCATCGCGGTAGCCGTTTGAGAAGTCATAAATCATCAGGTCACGCAGTAGTCCGGTCTTGGTGTCTTTGTGCCTGACGTACAGCTGATGGTCCGGTATGCCTTTGTAGAACTCACCCGTCGGAATCGCCAGTTCGGGCGACTTCTGCCGCAGGGAGAAAATCAGCGTCCACAGCTTGGTCTGAGCCGCAGGGAGCACGTTGTTTGAAAAGAAAAAGGCTCCGACACTGATCATCCCGATAGCCACGATGAGCGGTCGCATGATGCGAAAGAGTGAGATCCCGGCAGCCTTCATAGCTGTGAGCTCGACCTTCTCACCCAGGTTGCCGAACGTCATCAGCGAGGCCAGCAAAATGGCCAGCGGGAGAGCGAGCGGCACCACTGTGGCCGACGCATAAATGAAGAACTCGGCCAACACCGTCACAGCCACTCCTTTGCCCACAAGGTCGTTGACATGCATCCATACGAACTGCATCAACAGGATGAAAACGCATATCAGAAACGTCATCATGAGCAAAACAAGGAAGTTCTGCAGTACGTATGTGTATATTTTCTTGATGCCCAGCATGTGGTCTGAAAACGCCTGCAAATATACAAAGAAAGTTGTAGTTGCGCGTATGGGTGCC
>JAFUXZ010000203.1 GCA_017470795.1 Paludibacteraceae bacterium | reverse complement strand
GGATATGACACGGCCCTTAACACGATTGTCGATTGTGTGGACAAAATCAGAGATACTGCCAGTTCGCACGACCGATTGTTCTTCGTGGAGGTGATGGGGCGTGACGCAGGCTTTTTGGCGCTGAACAGTGCTTTGGCGGCCGGTGCGGAGGCTGCCATCATTCCGGAGCGCGAGACGCATGAAGATCAGCTTGAGCGTCTGATAAGCAACGGCTTCCGCAAATCGAAGAACAGTTCGATTGTCATTGTGGCCGAGAATCCGGAGATTGGAGGCGCGCAGGGGCTGGCCGAACGCATGCGCCGCGAGCATCCTGAATATGACATCAGGGTGAGTATTCTGGGACACATCCAGCGGGGCGGCAAGCCAACGGCCTACGACCGCATACTGGCCAGCCGGATGGGGGCTGCTGCCATTGACGCCCTGCTTGACGAGCAGCGCAGCATCATGATAGGCATCGTCAACGAGCAGATTGTGCATGTGCCGTTCAGCAAGGCCATCAAGGACGACAAGCCCATCAATCAGCACAAAGTCCAGGTGCTTCAGGAACTCTCGATCTGAGCGGCGGACGGTTTATCAGTTGTTAACACGATTTTCTTATATAAACAGATGACATTTCAGGACCTTGGCCTGCGCGAGGAACTCGTGGCAGCCATCAGTCGGCTTGGCTTTGAACAGCCGACACCTATTCAGGAACAGGCCATTCCTTTTCTGCTCTCGGAGCAGCGCGACCTCATCGCCCTTGCCCAGACCGGAACCGGCAAGACGGCAGCCTTCGGACTTCCGGTACTTAATCAGATTGATGAGCGCCGGCAGGTGGTGCAGTGTCTTGTGCTGTCGCCCACACGCGAACTGTGCATGCAGATAGCCAAGGATTTGCGTAACTATGCGGCTGACATGGCGGTGCGCATCGTGGCGGTCTATGGAGGAGAGGATATCAGGGTGCAACTGCGTCAGCTGGATCAGACTCCACAGATTATTGTAGCCACTCCGGGTCGTCTGATCGACCTCTGCGGGCGTGGAAAGGTCGTGCTGGATGAGGTCGGGATGCTCGTGCTTGACGAGGCGGACGAAATGCTTGATATGGGTTTCAAGGATGATATTGAACAGATCTTGAGCCAGACGCCTCAGACCCGCCGGACGATGCTCTTCTCAGCCACCATGCCGCCCGATATTGCCCGGATGGCAGGGCAGTACATGCATGATCCCCATGAGATTACCATCGGGACGCGCAACTCCGGAACGGAGAATGTCGACCATATCTATTATATATGTAAGGCCACGCAGCGTTATCTGGTGCTGAAGCGCATTGTGGACATGAATCCTGATATTTATGGGATCGTGTTCTGCCGGACGCGTGAGGAAACCAAGGATGTGGCAGAGCGGCTGATGAAAGACGGCTATAATGCAGATGCGCTGCATGGTGATTTGACGCAGGCGGCGCGTGATGCCGTGATGCGCAAGTTCCGTGAGCGCACGCTCCAGCTGCTTGTGGCAACGGATGTGGCAGCGCGCGGGTTGGATGTGAGCGACCTGACGCATGTGATCAACTACAATCTGCCGGATGACATTGAGGTCTACACGCATCGGAGTGGCCGCACAGGGCGTATCGGCAAGCGGGGTATATCGGTGTCAATCATTCATAGCCGTGAGAAGCACCGGATACGCAGCATTGAACGCATGCTGAAACGCTCGTTTACGCAGGAGCCTATCCCGAGCGGCATGGATGTGTGCCGTAAGCAGTTGTTCAACTTCATCAGCCGCATGCAGCACGTCGAAGTGGATGACGATCAGATTGCGCCCTACATGCCTGAGGTGATGGCGATGCTTGAATATCTGGATACGCAGGAAATCATCAAGCGCTTCGTGTCGCTTGAGTTTAATCGCTTCATCGATTACTACCGCGATGCGCCCGACCTCAACCTGCCGGCTTCCGATTCGTCGGGCAAGTCTGCTGCAGAACGCGGGACGGGCAGCAAACGCTCCGGCGAGCGTATCCGCATGAAACTTAACATCGGGCATGAGCAGCATGCCACGCCGAAGATGATACTCGGCATCATCAACCGCGTCACACATGACCGGGACATCATCGTGCGCGACATCGAGATTGCGCGCAGATACACCTTTTTCAGTATCTTTGCCGACCAGGCCGAACGTCTGAAGCAGGGCTTCAAAGACAGCGATGAGTTTGACCTGAGTGAGGTGAAGGGCCGAAGGGCGGCGGACGACCGGCCCGTAGGCAGACAGCGTGACGGCAGACAGATGAAGCACGACCGCACGGGAGGCTCGCGGCGACCGGCACGCGAGCGTCAGGCCAAGCAGGACGACTGGCAGCAATTCTTCGGTGGTGACATAGAGGTCTTCATTGATGACGATGAACGTTTTGCGAAACGCAAATCCAAGAGCGCAGCTCGCCAGGAAACGTTACGGCCCGCTCAGGCCGGCGGCAGACGGTCGCATGAAAAATTCCCTGCATCTCGCACCAACGGACGTAAGCACAGATAAAACATGACCCTCCGACGTCTCTATTTGCTCTGTATCGCGGTAATGCTTACCGGCTTTGTGGGCGCACAGATTTATGAGCCCATAAAGTGGACGGTTGACTATCGCCCGCAGAGCGATACGGCAGGAAGCATTCAGTTTACCGCCGCCATTGAAGCAGACTGGCATCTGTATGCCACCAGCCTGCCCGCCGGCGGTCCGCGCCCGACGTCGGTCAACTTTACGCTGCTTGACGGTGTCGAACAGCGTGGGGCAATGAGCGTTTCGCCCTCGCCCGTGAGCCGTTATGATGAGATGTTTGACATGACGCTCTCGTGGCATGAGACACGTGTCGTGTTGTCCGTACCGGTCAGGAAGTCTGCGGGTAAAGACGCCCATGTAGCAGGCTATGTCAACTACATGGCCTGCAATGACAAGGTGTGTCTCTCGCCGACAGACTACGACTTCAGCCTGACACTGGAGGCGGCGGACCTGCGGGATGAAGCACCCGTGAGCGGCAAGGCGTCAGCAGATCAGGCAGTAAAACAGCAGCCGGAGCCGGACCGTCAACTTGCAGACAGAGAGGACGCCGACAGCATAGGCCTGAGACAGGAGGAGACGCAGCATCCGGCAGCAGACGACGGGCAGCAGTCCGCTCAACCGGCAGGCGATACGGACGGCAACTTGCCTGATACGTGGGCACCGGTGGTGGAGCAGTTGCGCGTGATGGAGCAGTCATCGTCAACAGGCGGTGCAGACCTGTGGTGGGTTCTGCTGATGGGCATGCTGGGAGGACTGATTGCCCTCCTGACCCCTTGCGTATGGCCGGTGATACCGATGACAGTCAGCTTCTTCATGCATCGGTCAGAAGATACGCGGCGCGGACGGCGTGATGCCATCCTGTACGGCGTGAGCATCACGTTGATTTATGTCGGTTTCAGTCTGCTGATAACCATCCCGTTCGGGGCAGATGCGCTCAACCGGCTTGCAACGAGTGCGGTCTTCAACCTGCTGTGCTTCGTGCTGCTGGTATTGTTTGCGCTCTCGTTTTTCGGCCTGTTTGAGATTACCCTGCCCGGCAGCTGGACTACACGACTTGATAAAAAGGCTGACTCATCGCGCGGCATCTGGAGTATCCTGCTGATGGCTCTGACCTTGGTGATTGTCAGTTTCTCTTGCACCGGTCCGATAGTCGGCACACTGCTTGTCGACGCTGCCACGCATCAGAGTCTGGCGGCTCCTATAGTCGGGATGCTGGGCTTCGGACTCGCTCTCGGAATACCATTCGGTCTGTTTGCCTTCTTCCCGACGATGCTCCAGCAGTTGCCGCGTTCGGGTGGCTGGATGAATACGGTCAAGGTTTCGCTGGCCTTTGTCGAACTGGCTTTCGCACTGAAGTTTTTCTCCGTAGCCGATATGGCTTACGGCTGGCACCTGCTGCCACGTCGGCTTTTCCTGTTGCTATGGATGTTGCTGGCGGTGTTGCTGGCGCTCTATCTGTTCGGCATAATACGGATGCCACACGACGACCGCAGGCAAAAAATCGGGCCGGTGCGTATTGGGCTCGGAGTGGTGGCTGTCGCCTTTGCCGTGTGGATGTCAACCGGCCTATTCGGCGCGCCGCTCAAGGCTGTCAGTGCCTTTGCCCCGCCGATGTCAACGCAGGATAATATGAAAGATATCGCCGTCGTCCCCCTGTATGACTACGATGAAGCCATGCAGCGCGCTTCAGAAAAACAGCTCCCGGTAGTGGTCGACTTTACCGGCTACGGATGCGTCAACTGCCGCAAGATGGAGGCGGCCGTGTGGACTGACAGCCGCGTGCGTGAGGTGCTCTCGGAAAACGTTGTGCTCGTCTCACTCTATGTCGATGACCGCACGTCGCTCGACAGGCCGGTCAGCGTAATGGAAAATGGCACCGTGACCACGCTCCGCACCGTGGGACAGAAGTGGAGCTACCTGCAGCGTCATAAGTTCGGCACCAACGCACAGCCCTACTACGTCATGCTGGATGCACGGGGTAATCTCCTTCAGAGTCCGTACGGGTTTGACGACGATGCCGAACACTTCTTGCAATGGCTTAACAGCGTAAGATAAAGGCGCGCGCTCATCAGCACCCGCCTCATAACATAAGAAAGACACGAAGAAAAATGCCTCAGATACCTATCAGACCGGTCAATACCTATCATCAGATGTTTCGGTACGCCCTTGTGACGCTGATATGCTTTGTCATTGACTCGCTGCTGCTGTTTGTGTTTACCCGTTATGTGTTTCCTGACACACTTCACGATGCAGAAAAGATAGCCAAACTTATCTCCAATCCGATAGCCGGCATCGTCAACTACCTGCTATGCAGCACACCGCTCGTCTTCGGCCGTCAGCAGACACGCAACGAAGCACTTGGCTTCATCATCTTTACTATCATCGGAGTGGGTACACTGGCCATCAATGTCTTGTTCCTGTGGATCTTTATGGACTTCCTGCACCTGCCGCTGCTGGTGGCCAACGTCATAGCCTATACGGCCGGATTCCTGTGGAACTTCTTCATGCGGCGTCGTATGGTCTTCTACAAAGGGCAGCGGGAAGGCATGTGATATACCGGAGGTCTGAAAAACCGGACCCTATGCATACTAAAAGGTCAGGCACTCCGTTTATAGGAGAAAAATAGGCTTTTTTTGTAGAAAAAAGTAGAGCGCACATGCGCTGTTCATAAAAAATAACTTACCTTTGCCAACTGTAAAAATGGTTCAGAGTATGAAGAACGTTGTTAAAATAGCACTCTTTTCAGTTGCACTTGTCGCTGCTTCGTGTGGCAACAAGTCGGATTTGAACTCAAAAGTCTCCAACACGACTGGTTGGAAATACAATGATAAAAAGTCGACGCGCTTTGAGGTCCAGACCAGTTTCAGTACAACGACCCCTCCGGGTATGGTGCCCATCGAAGGTGGTACGTTTACGATAGGCGAAAAGGGTGAATTTGTGACGGCTCCGCGCAACAACATGGGGCGGAACATTACTGTCAACTCGTTCTATATGGATAAGTATGAGGTGACGAACCTTAACTGGCGTGAATATGAGCACTGGATGAACCTCGTGTTTGGCAATGTGTCACGTTCGCTGGTGCGCAAGGTACGTCCTGATGTGACCGTATGGCGTGAAGAGTTGGCTTATAACGAACCTTATCTGGACAACTACTACGAGCATCCGGCTTTTGATCTCTATCCGGTGGTCGGTGTGACGTGGGAGCAGGCTATGGACTACTGCACATGGCGTACAGACCGTGTCAATGAGGCCGCGCTCGTCAAGGCCGGTATCATAATGGCTCCCGACTTCACGCAACTTGACCCGGCATATGAGCTTGAGTATGATACGATAGTGCACAACTTCGTGTTCAATACGCAGAAGTATTTGCTGGATGATACTTATCAGCCGGAAGAAGGACGTCATGGTAAAGTTGATATCAACGACCAGCCTCGCAAAGTCAAGATGTCTGACGGTATCCTGCTTTGCTCCAACTATCGTCTGCCGACGGAAGCCGAATGGGAATTTGCAGCCTATGCACCTATCGCAGGGGAAGAAGGTCTGACCATTGAAGGAAAGATATATCCATGGTCGGGTTATGGCGGACGTTCCATCAACAAGAAACAGCTCGGACAGTTGCAAGCCAACTTCGTTCGTGGCAAAGGTGATATGATGGGTGTGAGCAAGAAACTGAACGACCACCATGTGATAACCGGTCCGGTTAACTCCTATGTGCCAAACGACTTCGGTCTTTACTGCATGGCCGGCAATGTTAATGAATGGGTGCTTGACGTTTACCGTGAGACCTCATTCCAAGACATGGCTGAATACAACTCCTTCCGTGGTAACATGTATCTCACCCCCAAAGTAGCTGGTGAAGACGATGAAGGTAAGCTCTTCTACGAACTGGACTCTGTAGGCCGTGTAGTTATGGAAGTAAAAAGCGGCGATGACGTTCGCGGCTATCTGGACGGCGATTCAACAAGCGTGATAGATACTGATTTCCAGATTTATCTTGACTCCATCACCATGGGGGCTCTGGATGTCAACCGCATGATAGATCCTACCGACGTTTTGGCTCCAAAGATTACGAACACTACTCGCGTCTACAAGGGTGGAAGTTGGAAAGACCGTATCTATTGGCTCAACCCGTCAACACGCCGCTACATGGAGCAGGACAAGTGCTCGTCGACCATCGGATTCCGATGCGCTATGAGTACAGTAGGCTCGGAGACATTCTATGACAAGTAAGAATACATTTACAACAAAGCATTAGATACTCTTAGAGAAATAAAAAAAGAATTAAATTTTCTTTGGCTAGAACCGACTCCGTGAGGACTCGGTTCGAGTTTTTTAATGAGAACAGATTACGGACGGGTAAAGACTTGATGCGATGCATGCCATAGCGTAACAGGCAAGCGGATGAAGACGATACACGATGAAAATACATAATGAAATCCGTCGATTGATATATTGTTTCAAAAATAAGTTGTATATTTGCAGCCCGAATTTGACGGATAATCAGAACGTTTCACTAAATAAGGAGGACAAAAGCTATCGCTACCCCAAACAACCAGAATGCAAGACCGCGCCCGGGACGTAAACCCGAACCGGCCAACCGCATCAATGAACACATTCGTGGCGTCAACGAGGTTCGGCTCGTAGGTGATAATGTTACGCAAGGTATCTATCCGCTGAGCGAAGCCATGCGCATTGCTGATGCGCAAAACCTTGATCTGGTAGAGATTGTGGCAAATGCCACGCCCCCGGTTTGCCGCGTGATAGATTATCAGAAGTTCCTCTATCAGCAGAAGCGTCGCGAAAAGGAGCAGAAAGCCAAATCGGCCAAGACAACTCTCAAAGAGATTCGCTTCGGGCCACAAACCGATGATCATGACTACAACTTCAAGTTGAAGCATGCACAAGAGTTTCTCAAGGAGGGCAATAAAGTGAAGGCATACGTGTTCTTCCGTGGCCGAAGCATCATGTTCAAGGAACAGGGCGAACTTCTGTTGCTGCGCTTCGCAAACGATCTGGAAGACTATGCCAAGGTAGATCAGATGCCCAAACTCGAGGGGAAACGCATGTTCCTCTTCCTCTCACCAAAGAAGCAGTAAAAACACTTTAATTCTCTAAATAATAACCAACAATGCAAAAACAAAAGACTAACTCCGGTGCCAAAAAGAGGTTCGCCCTTACCGGATCAGGAAAAATTAAGAGAAAGCATGCTTTCAAGAGCCACATCTTGACAAAGAAGACGAAAAAGCAAAAACGTAATCTGACACACTTTGCTATCCTTGACGGAACAAATGAGAAGAGTGTGAAGGAGATGCTCTGCATGCGTTAACTTAATTATTAACAGGATGATTAGCCGGAAAGATTGCATATAGATGATGCAACGCTAACCTCCACAAAATTTTTACATTATGCCAAGGTCAGTAAATCACGTAGCTTCGCGTAACAGAAGAAAAAGAGTATTAAGCCTCACAAGAGGTAATTTTGGTGGCCGTCGTAACGTATGGACCGTTGCCAAGAATACATGGGAAAAAGGTCTGCAATATGCTTATCGCGACCGTAGGAATAAAAAACGCAACTTCCGCGCCCTTTGGATTCAGCGTATCAATGCAGCTGCCCGTTTGGAGGGTATGTCATATTCGCAGTTGATGGGTGCGCTTCACAAAGCCGGTATCACCATGAACCGTAAGGTCCTTGCTGATCTGGCCATGAATCAACCTGCCGCTTTCAAGGCTATTGTTGATAAAGTGAAGTAAGTAGTTGAGATACATATTATAAACGAGATTATCCTCGAGGGCATTGCCTTCGAGGATAATCTCGTTTATGGGTAGAAAAGAAAAACGCTTAACTTTCTGAGCTTCCAGCTTCGCAGAATTACCTGTTCCTTAAGTGAGCAAATTCCTGCTTGGCCAACTCTAAAGCCTGCAAGAACCCTTCATCGGCATGTAGGCGTGCGACAATGGCGGCAGCACACAGTCGGCCGGCGTCAACATCGCTTTGGAAGTGAAATCCTGCGATGACACGACTCTGTCCAAACTCGTAGCCACGAATAAACAGCTCATTTTGTCGCTCGGGGTTAATTTCCATCAGAACCAATGCTACGGACATGCCCATACAACTGTGACCTGAAGGATACGAACCATTTGTAGCCAGAATTGGTTCGTCGTTGGGTATGAGTGTGGGCTGCATGAATATCATATATGGACGCATGCGCATATAGTAGTTCTTTGCGTGTGCTGTGGCTAAATCGCCGGCGTCTTGTCCTATTCGGCAGATTAGATTGTAGAGATAGGGAGTCTGCTTCGCATTGATGGTAATACCCATTGGATCAGAGAATCCGGCTGCAAAGTTGTCAAAATCGAGGTTGGCGTCATTCTTGGCCTGTTCTCCACGAGGAGTGTTGCGCTGTGTGATTCCCCAATGATACATTGCCTGGTCATGGGAGAATGCTGTTGTTCCGGGTTGAGGGGGCGGTGGGAGGATTAGCAGGCTGTTGGGCTGCTGCCCGTCTTTTAAGAAGTATTTTCCTGAATCGGCACGGGCTTCCGGTGTCGGGTCATACGCCATCAGATGTGTGCATGCTGTCAGCGTGAGCAAAATGAGTAGTGTGCGCTTCATTGTATAGAGATTTTTGATGTCTGTGCAAAGATAAATATCATTTACTGTCTAACAACCTTTTGGCATTATAAACTTGGCAAAAAGGGCATCGGGGAATAGGAGGAATTTACCCCAAGCAATCTCTTTGGGTGGAAGTATGGGATGGATTGACTTGTTTTTGACCTGTCTGGGCTTTTCTTTATGCCAATCTGCCTTATGGAGGGGCATGGAATGCCGCAATGTCAGAATACAAATGGATTACTGCCTGTCGTATAAATAAAATTATACTTACTTGTTTGATTGACGTAAAGCGTTTTGCGATAAAATTCAGAATCACTATTTTTACACAGAAACGATGCTCTTTTGCCTTATGGTATTCTTAGACTCTGTGAATTGTGTAATTATATACTTTGCTGAAATATAGCAATATATCATTATTGTGAAGTAATTATGTTGTAATGAGATATGTTGTAGAACATATTGCTTCTTGTGTCAAAATGCGCACATCACATGTATCTTTGCCGCGCAAAAGCGAGAGGTGTGCCTATATGCTTCTTGCGCTAACGAGAGGAACAATACTAACATCAATATCAATTAAAGTCTAATCAACATGAAGAGAATGATCTCAATGCTCACTGCTTGTTTGATAGCGGCAACTGCATATGCGCAGTCTGTGCGTCTGCAAGGAACGGTGGGTGCGAGCGATGACCCGTTCCCTGTCACGGGAGCGAGTGTAGCCGTGAAAGGCACATCGCAAGGTACGATTACGGACCTTGATGGTAACTTCTCCTTAGAAGCAAAAAAGGGTGACGTGCTTGTAATCTCGTTTGTGGGATACAAATCACAAGAGGTCAAGGTGACGGGAGCTGCATCCCTGAATATCACGTTGGAACCCGATGCTATCGGATTGGAAGAAGTTGTGGCCATTGGTTATGGTACGATGAAAAAATCTGACCTGACAGGTGCCGTTACTACCGTGAAAGCGGACCAGTTGACAAAGACCCCTGCGGCTGGTCTTGATCAGGCATTGCAGGGACGTGCTGCCGGTGTGACAGTGAATAGTAATAGCGGAACTCCGGGTGGTGCTGCAACAATTCGCATTCGTGGTATCGGTTCAGCAATCGGAGGAAATGACCCGCTCTACGTTGTTGACGGGGTGATAACGAGTGATATTTCGTTCCTTTCGCCTAACGACATCCAATCAATGGAAATCTTGAAAGACGCATCAGCCACTGCTATCTATGGTTCGCGTGGTGCAAATGGTGTGATTCTGATTACAACAAAATCGGGTGGAACAGGTAAGGCCAACATTAGTTTTGATGCTTATTGGGGTATTCAGAATCGTTGGAAGAAGCTCGACTTGATGGGTGCACAAGAGATGGCTGAAACTAAAATTGCCATCGATGCCATGAAGAACGGAACAGATGGTATGCGGGCCTATTATCTCAGTCAGGTAGGACAGACGCAGCCATTTACAGGTTCGAACGGCTTTAACTCATGGATGTTCCTCAATACTGGAACCTCCATTTACTATCCTGCTATTCTCGGTAGTTATGCCGAATTCGGTAGTCATGCAATAGACGGCTTTGATTATTCGAGTGTTGATACGGATTGGCAAGACGAGGTTTTCCGTAAAAATGCCTTCATGCATAGTTATAATCTTTCAATTGACGGAGGAAGTGACAAAGGGCATTATAGTTTCTCTGCCAGTTATTTTGATCAGGATGGTACACTTAAGGGCTCGGATTATAAACGTCTGACGTTGCGATTTAACTCGGATTATGCAGTTCGGTCATGGTTGAAGATAGGTGAACATCTGTCGTTTATGACCAATTCGAGTCATAATGATGCATCAAACAACAATGCCAATGCAGGTGTGCTCAGTCAGTCGCTCCGTATGGCTCCTTGGGATCCGACACACTATCCGGAAGGAACGCGAAATGTGTATGGAGAGGATCTGAGTGGCCAGATTGCTGCAAGCTCTAATTTTAAGAATGTCTATAATCCGTTCTCCATTATCGAGATGGCTCATCCCAATAATACGGCCGACCGCTGGGTAGGTGATGTGTGGTTGGAAATTGAGCCGATTAAGGACTTGAAACTTAAGTCATCACTTAGTATTGACAATAGCCTGAATCGTTCACGTCTGTTTAAAGAGTCGTATGAGTATAGTTCGTACGATAAATCCGATAAGAACTATGTGAGCAGTTCGATATCTCGCTATAACACTTTGCTTGAAGAAACCACGCTGACTTATAGCAAGTCCATCGGCCAGCATAGCTTCTCACTCATGGGAGGACAGACGTGGTCAGAATACAACTATTATAATATCGGCGGTGCAGGCTCATCCATTTTGAATACTGCTGAAGAAAACTGGTATCTTAATCAAGCTACAGAGGATAGGACTGAATCGTCAGATGCAGTGTCACGTCAACGGCGGCTTTCATGGCTTGGACGTCTGTATTATAGTTATGCAAGTCGCTACATGATTACTGTCAATTTCCGTGCAGACGGTTCGAGTAAGTTCGCTAATAACCCGTGGGGCTTCTTCCCTTCAGCCGCTCTTGCATGGCGTGTCAGCGAAGAACCGTTCTTGAAAAATCTGGAACTTTCTTGGCTTGACAACCTGAAAGTACGTGCCGGTTGGGGGCGTGTCGGTAATGACGGAATTCCCAACGGATCATTTGTAGTTTCTATGCATCAGGACAAATATAGTTTTACAGGATATCCTCTTGGCGTAGATCAGGCTTTGGTAACAGGAGCTACAATTACAACCTATGCAAACACCGAGGGTAAGTGGGAAACCAACGAGCAATGGGATGCAGGGTTAGATTTCGGGTTCTGGAATGGCAAATTGTCTGGATCGATTGACTACTTCTTGCGCGACACAAAAGATGCCCTCCTCTATGTCAATGCTCCGGCTCATGCTGGCTCACAATTCTCAATGGTCAACAATGTTGGTGTAATTCGCAATCAAGGTATTGAGTTGACTTTGAATCATGAGAATCAGGTGGGCAAGGTCCATTATTCTGTCGGAGGAAATTTGTCATGGATTAAGAACGAACTCACCGAGGTTAATGGAGGTTCTCCTTTGTATGAGGATCGTACGAAGTCCTATCTTGGCATGCCGTTGAAGGCTTTCTGGGGCTATGAATATGAGGGCGTATACCAGTCAGATGATGAAGCGCTTGCTCAATTATATTCCTATGATGCGAGCACGATTGGTGTACATGCCGGTGATGCGCGTTACAAGGATCGTAATGGTGACGGCAAGATTGACGATGAGGATAAAACGCAGATTGGTAATCCATTCCCGAAGTTGACGTATGGTTTGAACTTGGGTGCTGAATTCTATGGATTTGATGTTCAGCTCTTCTTCCAAGGGGTTGCTGGAATGGATGTCTATAATGCTTTGCGGACATGGACAGAAGGTGCAGGTGATGAAATGACACTTTCTAAGGATATGCGCAATGTGTGGATTGGCTATTCAGAAGGGGTCCGTTCTGGTATAGACTCACGCCTTGGAGGTATCGGATATTCATATTCTGATTTTGAACGTCGCAATGGAACCATTCCGAATCCGGTAGGTGCTCCAACTAATACAGAAAACAGTTCGAGATTCATCGAAGATGCAAGTTATCTGCGTCTGAAAAATCTGCAAATTGGCTACACGTTGCCCAAGAACATTACTCAAAAGGCATACATTGATCGTTGTCGTTTCTACATCAGTGCGAGCAACCTCTTTACTCTCACCAAGTATTCGGGCTATGATCCGGAAGTTGGGAGTGGTGTTGACTATGGTAACTATCCACAGAGTCGTACATTTACTTTCGGTGTCAACCTGGATTTCTAAAAACAAGCGAAGACCAACCATAAAAAGACACAACAATGAAGAAATATATTTTCATTATTATGTTGGCAGCCATGTGTCTCACGGCTTGCGATGATTATCTTACTGCTCCAGAGCCAGGTGTGACCAAAGCTGAAGACTATTATACGTCTGGCAAGGCTTGTATTTTTAATGTCAATGCTTGCTATAGCCCACTACAATGGGAGTATTCGTCAACGTATAGTTCAGAATGGTTTATTGGTGATATTGTAAGCGATGATGCACTTAAAGGTGGGCAGAATCTTAATGATATGGCCGCTGTATATGACATGGAAAACTGGAAGACTATAGCCAACAATGACTTGCTCAATGATTTCTATCGTGCGCAATATTTAGGCGTAGGCCGTTGCAATCTTGCTTTGAAGAACATTCCCGGTGTGGATGTGGATGAAGTGATGACCCCGAGCGTAAAACAACGCATACTCGGTGAGGCCCACTTCCTGCGTGCTTATTATTACTTCCGCTTGTTACGCGTCTTCGGAGGGGTGCCTCTGACACTTGATGTAATAGAGTCTACAGACAAGTGGACGATGCCAAGAGCATCAGTGGATGATGTGTACAAGGCTATTATCAATGACTTGGAAGAAGCCAATAAGGGGCTGTGGGTAAAGTCTAAATATGATAAGGGAGACCTTGGACGTGCTACGAAGGGAGCTGCTCAAGCAATGTTGATGAAGACCTATCTTTATATGGCAGGTCCGTTCTGGCAGTCAAAGGGCGTGACTACCTCGTCGGCAGAATGTTATAGGCGGGCTCGTGCATGGGGTGACAGCATTATCGCTTCAGGCGAGTACAGTCTGAATCCGGACTATGTGGACAATTTCTCTCTTGAAGGGGAGAATGGTATAGAGTCTGTGTTTGAAATCCAGTATACTGAAGATCCTAATTCAGACTATGGTGCTGATGCCGGAGGATTTGGCATGACGCGTGGAACATTCACTGTTCAGTTGACGCGCTCACGTTCATCAAAACTTGGTGGAGGATGGGGATTTAATAAGCCGACTCAGAATCTTTATGATGAATTTGAGGATGGTGATGCTCGTCGTGAGGCGACAATCCTTAATCCAGATCAAGCGAAATATATTGAAAACAGCAATGAAGAGATTTATCTTGGTGATAGCTATTTAAATCGCAAATATGGTTTGTATACCGTTGTTGGAGCGAATGATACCATTGCTGGCCGTGGTGCAAATGTGGGGAAAGATACTGTTGATATGTACAAACTCACACATGCTACACGAGGTCCGATTAACAATAAGCAGATACGTTATGCAGATGTTCTGTTGATGCATGCAGAAGCATGTATTGGTGATGGGGATGCGGCTGCTGCTACTGCGGACTTGAATCAAGTACGTTCCATGCGTGGTATGCCGGCTTACCCTGGCTACACCTATAAGGTGAATGGCAATGTCATAGCTTCGCCAACCATTGAGCAGGCTGTTCGTCATGAGCGTCGTGTTGAGCTCGGTATGGAAGGACATCGCTGGTTTGATATTGTGCGTTGGTATGGCTTGGATGGTACGGGTGTCAAAGCACACATGGACGCCTATAAGGCCACTGAGACGGCAGATGCTCAAAGCCAGATGGCAGAGTTCCAGGCAGGTAAGCACGAACTTATGCCGATTCCTTCAAAGCAACGCGAACTGAACTCAGCGCTCACGCAAAATGATGGATATTAACAGATTTATTAACCCTAATTTAATCAACTAATTATTATGAAAATCAACAAATTGATGGCTGCATTTGCTGCTGTTGCAGTTGTGTTTGCGGCATGTTCAAAGGAAGAAAACGAAACTACTTACACGCTAAGTCCTAAAACGGCAGATGTACTCGTGGGAGAAACTGTGCAATTCACTATTGAGCCGGCTGCTACTGCAACATGGTCAGTGAGTGATGAGTCTGTTGCTTCGATTGACCAGAATGGTCTTGCTACCGGTCTTGCTGCCGGACAGATATTGGTTAGTGCAGATGTTGATGGCACGAAGCTTTCCGCAGTATTGAATGTTAAAGAACCTGCTCAGGGAGGAGAACCCGCAGTTAAGCTGCATGCTTCTTTGCAACATTCTGAATACTATGTTTTCCAACTAGATGATCTCTCGTTTGAACAGATTAAAGGTAAGGTGAAAGCCGACCTTCGTGCCAATGACAGTGGTGATGGTTCAAACACCCATAGCTTCTATATCTGGAATGCTACTTATTCTGCAGGTACAACATCTGGTCTTAACTTCTATGACAAGGCTGAAGGTTGGTATTCTTTCCAGGTACTGAGTGCTGGCTGGTCAGGCGGCGGACTCAACATTCATGATGTAGAAGGTATAGAAGGTGGTGTTGCCGATATGGACCCGCTGGCTGCCATCATGGCAAATCCGAGCGATTACGTATTCCACATTGCCATGAAGTCGACCGACCAGGCTTCGCACGCTGTGCAGCTTGGTGGTGCTGCCGGCAGCAAGGGCACTGTTACTATCGGTGCTACACCTTTTGTTGACGGAAGCGCAACTTATGCTGTAGCAGGCGACTTCCCGCGTGATGGTGGCTGGGGTGAAATCGAAATTCCGATGACAACCTTCACCAACCAAGGTCTGCAATATGCATCAAACAACGTGGGTGAAGGCATCAATGCTCTCGTATTCCTGAGCGGTGGCGTAGCCAATGTAATGCTTCAGTTTGATGCTTGCTTCATCTACAAGAAGTAAGTGGATAGAGTACGCAGACAAGCGTTAAAATCTATGCCTGACAGGGCTTGGTTGCCCTGTCAGGTCCGAAAAAAACTAAATGGAACGTGAATATATGAAGAAACAGATTATCTTCTTACTTCTTGCTCTCTTGGTAGTGGGTATGTCAGCGTGCAAAGAAGAGAAAGCTAAGACGATGACGCTTAATCCGGATGCTGCAATCATCGGTGTAGGAGAGAGTCTCATTATCCAGCCGAGTGTATCTGGTAATGGCAAATGGACAAGTTCAGATGAGTCAGTGGCCGTTGTTTCTGATGGTATAGTTATTGGTATTGGCATTGGTTCTGCCACTATTACTGCTACGATAAATGATCATGTCGGCACAGCCACAATTCATGTCGTTGACAAGGGCACTACGCCTACTACGTACCGGTCTATGGCTCTGTCACCCGAGCTTACTATTCTTGAAGCAGGAAAGACGCAACAACTCACGCCAGCCGTTTCAGGTACCATCCGTTGGTCAAGTTCCAATCCATCTGCAGTTTCTATTTCCGGAGGCATTGCTACTGCTGTGGGCGAGGGTAAATCCGTTGTTAGGGCTGTTGTAGGGAGCAATGAGGGGAAGGCTGTAGTCTATGCCGTTCAGTCGG
>JAFUXZ010000202.1 GCA_017470795.1 Paludibacteraceae bacterium | reverse complement strand
TCTGACGACGAACTGGCCGATTTGTTCCAGCCGATTCTGATGGAGCATGGCCACATTGAAGATTCGCACTTGGTAGCGCATGTCGTCGGACTGGTCAAGGATCGTGTCAAGTTTGTTCCCGAGCTGTGGCATGAGTGCTGCTTCTTCTTCGAGGCTCCCACAGCGTACGACGAAAAGTCCCTCAAAAAACGCTGGAAAGAAGACTCTCCGCGCCACATGCAGGAACTGTCCGAACTGCTTGCCTCATTTGACGACTTCCGCGGCGAGGTAATCGAACCGTTGATTATGGATTGGATCAACAAGCATGAGTATGGCGTCGGTATCGTGATGAACGCCATGCGCATATGTCTGGTCGGCGCCGCCCGCGGACCGCACATCTTTGCGATAACAGACGTGATTGGCAAGGAAGAAACGCTGCGCCGCATACGTGTTGCGGTGGATCGAATCAGCCAGATGAGCATTGCATAAAGCAGACGGATGAATGCCGGCTCACCACAGCCGGAACAAGTCATACAAGAGAAACGTCGCACGGAGCATCTGCTTTCCGTGCGACGTCTTTGTATACCGGCCGGCTGACCGGCGGCTTCAGATACAGGTCTTATATCAGCTGCATCACCATCTGCGCCAGCTGATTAGCCTCTTCCGTCGTTGCGGCTTCTGAATAGACGCGCATGATGGGCTCTGTGTTAGACTTACGCAGGTGTACCCACCCGTTTTTGAAGTCAATCTTAACGCCATCCTTGTCGTTAATCTCCTCGCGTCCCTGATAGTAAGCCTTTACTTTAGCCAACACCTCATCGGGATTCATGTCGGGCGTGAGTTCGATACGGTTTTTCGAAATGCTGTAGTCAGGATATTGCCTGCGTAATTCGGAAACCCGAATGCGCTGCTTAGCCAGATTGGTCAGGAAGAGTGCTATCCCGACGAGCGCATCACGCCCATAGTGGCAGGCCGGATAAATCACGCCGCCGTTACCCTCGCCACCGATTATGGCGTTCGTGGCCTTCATCTCTGTCACCACATTAACCTCACCGACGGCTGAAGCGGAGTAATTACCTCCATGCTGACGTGTGACGTCGCGCAAAGCACGCGTCGAACTCATATTGCTGACCGTGTTGCCCGGTGTATGCGACAGCACATAGTCGGCCACACTCACCAGTGTGTACTCCTCCCCAAACATTTCTCCGTCTTCCTGAATGATGGCCAGTCGGTCTACGTCCGGATCGACTACGAAACCCACATCGACAGGCGAACTTTTTATCAATGCCGATATGTCAGTCAGATTTTGCGGAATCGGCTCTGGATTATGTGCAAAATGTCCATCAGGAGTGCAGTTGAGCTCGGTGATACGCGTCACGCCCAATGCCCGAAGGAGTTCGGGGATAGCGATACCTCCAACCGAGTTGACACAGTCGACAGCGACGCTGAAGTCGGCTTTGCGGATGGCTTCCACATCGACAAGGTCAAGTGCGAGAACGCGCTCGATATGACGCCGGGTGTAATCGTCCTTGTGGGTCAGTTGCCCCAAACGATCCACTTCGGCAAAGACGAAGTCTTCTTTTTCCGCTATCTCAAGGACCTGCTTTCCCTCTGCGTCGTTCAGGAACTCACCCTGTTCGTTGAGCAGTTTCAGGGCGTTCCACTGCTTTGGATTGTGACTTGCCGTCAGGATAATTCCTCCTTCGGCCTGCTCCATCGTTACTGCGAGTTCGGTCGTCGGGGTTGTGGCGAGTCCGATGTCTACCACGTCATAGCCCATTCCGAGCAGCGTCCCGCAGACCAGTTGGCTGACCATCGGCCCGGAGATTCGGGCATCGCGTCCAACGACGATTTTGTTACTCTGATTGCTTCCTGCGGCACGACGCTGCGTGGCATAGGCTGCCGTGAAGCGAACGATGTCAACAGGATTCAGACCATCACCTACGCGGCCGCCGATTGTGCCGCGTATGCCTGATATGGATTTAACTAAAGACATAGTTGTGTAGATAAGTTTGTTTGTGCCATTATAAAAGAAAGCTGCACAACGTCTGTGTCAACGTCTGCAGCAAAATCTTTCGTATCAACTGTTTTTCTTTATCTGAATCTTGATTTCGTACACGTAGGGAGTGAGCGGGTCCTGATCGGAGGGGAAGCCGATCTCGGCCGGGACAATCAGACGTGCCTGACTTCCGCTGTACCGCATGTAGCCCACGGCCTCATGCCATGCCGCACAGGCATTGCTCGAAGATACCAGATACTGAAACGAGGTAGGATAGGCCTGCTCTAAGGTTGTCCACGTACTGATTGTGTCAGGATTCTCTTTCAGCGCATATTTTTTGTAGCGGATGTTGACCTCGTCGTATGCGGCCACCGTATCTGTGCTTGTCCCTTTCTTGGTCATCTGAAAGTACAGACCGCTCGAACTGACGTAAAACGTATGCTCGTCAAAGACCGAGTCGGCAGGGAACACGCCAACCGTACGCAGGTTGTTGCGCTTCAGAAAGTCCTTGATCTGAGACTTCTCTTCGTCTAATTCGTCGGCATAGGTCTCCGTGGTACATGATGCCACACTGATGGTCACCAGCGCCAAAAGCAGGTAGATTATTTTTTTCATTACAGAACCCGGATTCATGAATATGCAAAGATAAGTGTTGAACATCAAACGGGCAAATGCCCCTCCGCTGCCCGGACCGGCGACCATATACGCCTGTCTGCGACGGCCGACGCAGCCGGGGTGCAGGTGCGTCATTGGGCTGACAGCTCTACCCGCGTCTGCATGTATGGAGCGACAAGCCCGTTGCCCGAACGGCCATAGAGCAGATACCAGGGTACGAGCAGGGTGGCACTGTCGCCACGTTGCATCTGAAGCAGCATGTCTTCAATGGCTTCAGGGATTTGTTTCCGGCCCATCTGTACGGTTGCAGAGGTATATCCGCAAAGGCTGTCCTGAAGCGAATAGACCCAATAGCTGATGGTCAGCGTCGTCGTGTCGGTTATTTGCTGACGCGCCTGTGAAGCGGGATAGTGCCGATACATATATCCCAGGTCACTCGACTGATAGGGCTCTGTGCATGCGTCTGCATACCGGCGCAGTTCGTCCAAGGCCTGTTGGGCGGCTATCTGATTGGCCTGCGCAAGATTCTGAGCTGTCTTCTGTTCCTGCTGCTCTGTCTCGTCAGGTCTGTTGGAAGGTATCTGCGGACGCTGCTTCGCGCACGAAACGGACATCAACAGCAGCAGGACTGCCAATCCCCACTCCGTTATGGTCTTTCGCTGAGATTGTTTCATCAGGTCACTTATATGAAGAGAGAGACCTTCCTGACGTGAGGCCTCTCTCATGGTTTTACACTGTTGCTGTTACAAAAGGTCAAGAGACTTGAAGACTTTCACCAGCGCATCTACAGCCCGGTCGACCTGCTCCTTGGTATGTGTGGCCATGAGTGCAAAGCGAACCAGCGTATCCTGCGGAGCACATGCGGGCGGAATCACCGGATTGATGAAAACTCCTGCATCAAGAGCCATCTTCGTCACCATGAAGGTCTTAGCCATGTCACGCACATACAGAGGGATGATGGGGCTCTCTGTGTCTCCAATCTCAAAGCCTTCTTCACGGAAACGTTTGAGCGCGTAGTTAGTCACATCCCACAACTTCTCAATACGCTCCGGCTCTTCCTGAATGATATGCAGTGCCTCACGTGCTGCGGCTGTTGCTGCAGGGGTGTTGCTGGCACTGAAGATGTATGTCCGCGTATTGTGACGCAGCCAGTTGATGATTGTTGAGTTGGCAGCTACGAAACCGCCGATAGATGCGAGCGACTTCGAGAATGTGCCCATGATAATATCAACCTGATCGGTCAGTCCGAAATGGTCACACACGCCACGCCCCTGACGGCCAAAGACTCCGATGCCATGTGCTTCGTCTACCATTACCACCACGTTCTCAAAGCGGTTCTTCAGGTCGATAATCTCCGGCAGTTTTGCCAAATCGCCCTCCATGGAGAACACGCCATCGACAACGATCAGCTTCACAGCCTCGTCAGGCAGTTTGTTCAGCTGACGTTCGAGGTCGCGCATGTCGTTATGCTTGTAGTGAAGCCCGGTGGCAAAAGAAAGGCGACGCCCGTCGACAATACTTGCATGGTCGCGGTCATCGCACAGAATGTAGTCGTTCTTAGTCAGCAGACAGCCTATGACCCCTGCATTGACTGTAAAGCCTGTTGAGAAACAAAGTGCTTCGTCCTTGCCGACATACTCGGCCAACTCGCGCTCAAGCTGAACGTGTATGTCAAGGGTCCCGTTCAGAAAACGGCTGCCGGCACATCCGGCACCATATTTCTTCAAAGCTTCTACACCGGCTTGGATGACACGTTCGTCACCGCACAGTCCGGTGTACGCATTTGAGCCAAACATCAGCACGTTGTGTCCATCCATGTCCACCTCCGTGCCCTGCTTCCCGTATATCTCTCTGAAATAGGGATATACGCCTGCCGCCTGAGCATCTTGTGGAGCCGTATACCTTAACAATCTTTCTTCTAATAGACTCATTGCTTTGTCGTTTGTTTTTGTCCTAAAAGCTTGCAAAGATAACAATTTTTGCACGTACTGCAATATACTTGCGTCACACACCACGACGACCTTATGCTAAAAGCAGGATACCGCCGGATATTTTTGAATCAGAATCTGCGCTGACATGCGGTGCAATCCACATGGCTTACCTGTGGTCAACTCCCCCGGCGCAGCATGGCGTCAGGTCTTTAGTCAGCATGAAGCCATCGGTGGCATAACGAGCATAATCCATCCTGCTCATCACATCCGGCGGCAGCAGAAACAGCCAAAGCCTCCCCTCTGTCAGAGCCGACAGACGAGCATCCGGACGTGATTTATCCTCCGGTCAGACAGTTGGCGGAGATGCCGCTCAAAACATACGGACGAACTCTTCTGACGGAGTTGTGTCCATGAAAAGATTGGGTGTCACAACGCCCTTGATGCGCAACGGCAGAGCCCGCATCAGCCATGTGTGCGTCCACGGTTCATCATATACATACAGCATGAAAAACATCGTCCTACAAGGGCGGGAGAGTGCCGTCAGCATGACG
>JAFUXZ010000201.1 GCA_017470795.1 Paludibacteraceae bacterium | reverse complement strand
GCGGTGTGCAATGCCGGTGGCGGTCGGTGTGTGCTCGCCGGTGATGCCGGGCAAGGCAAGGACGCAAAGCCACACGGGGTTGGCGCACACCTCGATGGTGCTTGTTGCCCGTTCTGCCGCTTCAAGATCAAGGACACACTGCTCCTCGTCAGTTCGGATGAAGAACGGCCGGCTTTCGGTTACAGGCGTAGTGTTTGGCAGCACGCAGATTTGTTGTTGTTCACCGTCACTGAAGCGGCCTGAGGAGGCTCGGACACGGACGATGAGGCTTGACAAGGTGTCAGGAATGTTGATGCTGAGTGTGACGGCTTTTGACCCGGACGCCGGAATGATGAGGCTCTGCTGCTCGGCATGGAGCGTCTTTTGAGTGCGTGCATCGATGACTTCGAGACACGTCGTGACCTGTTGAGGCTGGTCTGCCGCGTTCTGAATCAACGCCGAGAATGTCGCAAGGTCTGACTGTCGCACGAAGCGCGGCAGTTGCAGTTGCGTCATCAGTGGGCGTTGCGTGAGGAGTTCACGACGCAGACCGGCTGCGGTCATGTTTTCGTTGTAGGCTATGGCCTGCAAAATCCATCGGCCTGCGCTTTCGGGGGCGTCAAACCGGAGCACAACGCTGCCGTCTGAGTCGGTCTCGAGGCGGGGCTCCCACACAACGGTTTTTTCTTCGCCTTCACGGATGCTGACCTTGTCCGGATTCGGTGTCTCTCCGAGGCCGGTCCTGTCGTTCATGTCAAGACCCGCATCGGCACTTTCTTTCATAACGGCAAACGCGACTTGGTCGTCTTCCGCAATGCCTGCCCCGGCAAAGGAGGCTGTCTTGCGCATTATGATTCTGCCATTGGCGGCAGCGGTGCCCCAGGAGGCGAAAAAGGTCTGGTTGTAGCAGTTGAGATATGGTGGCCGGATGTCAAACTCTTTCTCTTCCGGCTGATGATAGGCCGTACTTGTATGGCACTTTGAGAGTCTGTTGAAGTGTGTGTTCGCCCGTATGGGTGAGGCGTAGCCGGGGCTGAAGTCCCATGTGTTGTCAGCAAGGTCGTTGAGGGCTTTGCTGTAAAGTTCGAGCATAAGGCGCGCGTGAGCAGGCCGTTTCCCGGCATCGTGGACGCGGATGGTCCATTCCACGGGCTGGCCTGCCATGGCTTTGTCCTGGAAGCGTTCGATGCTGATGTTGATGCTGTCCTGTTCGGGCGACCGGAGGCGGATGGTCTTGGTCTGGACTTGCCGGCGACTGACACATACGAACAGGACATTCAGTTCTTCGTCCGTTCCCTGCGGCATGTCGAGTTGCAGCGTGTGCAAGCCCTTTGCGTAGTGCAGCCAGCCTTCTTTGAGTGTCTTTGTGCGGCTGTAGGCGATGTACCGGACATGTGCCTCATCGGTGCCGCAGCCGATGATGATGCTTGCCTTGCCTTGGTCTGTCTTGCAGCCGCCTTGCGGAATCCACAGGGCGGAGTCCACAGGGCATCGGCTGTCGGTCGTACGGAAAATCACGACGGACTGACGGAGTGGGATGGTGGCGTCGTTGTCAGCACAGGTGACACGGAGCAGGTAGTGGCCGGATGGGAGTTCCCGGGTTGCTATCCTGGTGTCGGGCAGGTGGAGGACACCCTGCCGGACGATGCGGGCGGTGTCTGACATGAGGGCCAGACTGTAGCGGACGGTTGCCGTGGTGTCTGCCGGATCTGAACTGCGCATGCTGACGGGCAGGCAGATGCTTCCCTCGTTGATAAAGTCAGTGCTGCCATTGTAGCAGATTTCACGCTGTCGGCCGATGCAGAAGCTATGGCTTGTCTCTTGTGATTCTCCGGCCGGACTGGTGGCGCGAACCGTGAGGTAGTAGGTGCGAAATGAGCGGTATGTCTGCCCATCGGTGTCGTCTTGTCTGAACAGAGCGGAAGGCAGCGTGATGTCAAATTGGCCTTCCTGATTCGTTTGGATGACGGTATCCGTCAGCTGTTCTCTGTTCTGCAGATGATAGCGCCATGCCCACTGGCTCCGTGACAGCTGCAGCGTCACCGGGGTGTTGGCGAGGGGCAGGCCGGAGTAAGTCATGACCTGCCCGCTGATGCTGACGGGTTCGTTGCGGTTGTATGTCGTCTGTGGGCTGTTGAACTCGATGAAGAATGTGGGAGCCTTGTACTCGCTGACTTCGAAATATGCCGCACCGACGGTTTCTTTCGCCTGCTTGCTGTCCTTGGGCATGTGTTTGATGCTCAGCTGATACCGCCCGTTGAGCCGGCCGGTAGGGATGACGGCTTCAGCAGTCGCCTGTCCCCAGTCGTCAGTATGCATTACGAGCGTATCAATCGGCTGATAGTTGGCATCACGCATCACGACCTCAAACGTTTCCTGCCCGGCGGCATCACGCCGGGTGATGGTGCTGTAGTAGGCGACGAGGGTCATGCGCACCGTCTCGCCCGGCCTGTATATGCCCAGGTCGGTCAGCAGGCTGGCGTGCAGATGACGTTGGGCAGCTCTGTCGGCTGTCTGTTCTCTGAACACATACTGTGTGCAGGTCTGGTCTCGTCCCTGACGGGCATAGTAGTTCCCGTATTCTGTCCTGTATCTGACGCTGCCCTGTAAGTCTGTGTGCCCGATGAGCGCGTTTTTATTGTTCTGCGTGCTGTATACGGACACGTTTTTCAGGGGGCTGCCGGTCTGTGCATCCACGACGAAGAAGTATGACTCTCCGTTTTCGACAGAGGTGCAGAATGTCTTCATGTCTGTAACCTGGATGCATTCGTGTGTATAGACTCGCCGGGGTCTGTGCATCCTGCCGTCGGCTTCGTAAGCCGGGACGATGGCATACCGCCCGTAGTCCAGTCCGTCAAGACGCATCTGTATGGTTGTGTCAAACGGAATTTGGGCGTCGACATGAAATGCTGTACTTCTGACCGGCTGCAACTTGCTGAGGTTTGTCTCGTCGTCAATGCGGTATATCAGTATCTGTCCCTGTCGAACGTTGCGGATGTCCATCGCGATGTTAATCGGTTCAAGCCGACCTGCTTCGGGTGGCAAAGTCGTGGTCACATGCTTGGCTTCAATCCTCCGGATCAGGTTGCGTATCGTCGGCAGGAACCGGCTACCGGTGTGCTGACGTGCGTAGCTCTGCAAAGCCGTGTAGTCACTGTCACTGACGAGTTTGTTTTTCCATATCAGGGCTTCGGCTTCGTGCTCCGGCAGTTTAGCCATGTTGCTGACGGGGTAGGTGGCTTGCAGGAAGTACGAAGCCAATGTATCTGCAGCGTGTATCCGGTGCCATTTCTGCACATCTTCCGGAGTGAGTGAAAGCAGTTCGTTGGCTTCTGACATCACGAAGTCGAACACGGTCGGAAGATACGGGATGGACTTCTCGTCTGTGAGGACAGACTGCGGATAGCGTTCCAGCGGAATCTGTGCCAGGAGGTCAGCGTCTGCGGTACTTTCTTCAAACAGTGTGCGTATCTTATTCTCAAACTGCACCCTGTCCCATTCGAACACGTCTGCCGGCAGTGAGTCGGTGGGATTGTTGCGGTCGGCTATGTCCCACCAGAGTTCGTTGGCCAGCTGTCTGTACAGGTGCATTTCCAGAACGCCCAGCATGGCATGCAGGTCAGCGCGCGGCTCGCTCCGGCGGACCTGTTCCACGCGGTTGATGATATCTGCGGCATTCTCTCTGCTGATGATGCTTTGTGCGAGGCAGTAGCGTGTGAGCGCATCGACGGTTTTGTCGGCATCTCTTTGTTTGAGGGCTGTCTCAAGGTCTTGTTCAGCTTGTCGGGCAACGGTTTTCGGATACCGGAAGTCGGGAGTTGCCATGCAGAACAGAGAGCAGGTCAGAGCAAGGATTAGGTGAAAACGGCGCATATCAGGTTGGTTTCTATGAGGTAGTCTGATGTCACAAAAGTACGAAAAAACAGCGTGCTTTCCGATGGTATGACAAAAGTTTCGGACCGAGAATCATCTCAGTCCGAAACTTTCTTCAGGGTGTACCTTGTTCAGTAAGCGCTCTTGTACAGAGCCTTCCTTTCTTTCTTGGTCAGGTTGGAGGGATTGGAGACGGCGCATGGTATGTCTCTTCCGCTCACTGACCGGGTAGCTGTCTTGCTGTAGTCGAGGGCAAGAATCTCATCAATGACATCGCTTGTGAATATGGCATGTGCTCTGTCATAGGAGTTCAGTTCGCTGGGTTGCAGGCTCCCGATGGCTTCGGTTTGGATGTTGTCTTTGCTGTAGGTGTAACGGACTTTCTTCAGATTGCCTTTAGGGTCGGCAATGTAGAAGCCGAGCAGGTAGTCTCCGTTGTAGTCGTCAGCATTGTCAAACAGGGCTGTCACGATGTTCTTCTGGCGGTCAGGATTGCCTTTCGACATCAGACGCAGACTGCGGTAGGGTTCAGAATCATCGCGGATGTACAGAGGTGCTTCGCTGACCGGGATGCCTGCCCGTTTCAGATCGTCTGCTGCATACTTGAGGCCGCCGCAGTCGTCAAGCACGGCGATGAGTTGGAACCGCGGGTCTTTGCCGATGGCACTGCAGAGGGATTGGTACAGATCTATGTCGATGTTGTGATAAGGCTCCCAGAAGAGGATAATCTTGTAGCGTTCTGTGTCCTCACGGATTATGCTGCGCAGTTCGTTGACGGTTACAGGCTTGAGATCGGTGTACTTCCCGGAATTGTTGTACTTCTTTTTTGTCTCGACCATGGAGACGCATGATGCCAACAGAAAAGCAAGGACGACGGTCAGAGCTATCGCTCCGGACGTGTGGTTTTTGTGGAGTAAACGTTGCATAATCATGATGTACTATGGATTATTAATAATAAGAGCATTTAACGACAATCGTACTGTCTTCAACAATATATGTGTTACTACTATTGTCGATTCTAATGCTTGTGTTTGGAATACCTAAAAAGTCTAGTACTTCAGGTTGTTCAATAGTATAGATTCCTTTCCATGACTTTATGATAGAATAATAGTTGGAAAAGAAGTTTTGTACATTAAAGTCATCATTATCATCCATGCTAAAAGTCAGAGTTAGCATATTCTCTTCTTCTCCGTTATCCAAGAAACCATTGATAGCAGTGCTGTTATAGAAAATGCTGTCATTAGAAAGTTTCCATCCTTCAGAACTGGCCTCTATAATGACATGATCTCCAAATTTAACATCAGTTAAAATGATTATAGAATCTTCATCTGCGGTTAGTGTTCCATATGACCCGGCAGGAATGGTTAGAGTTCTTGCAAATGGTGTTTGATATACTGAGCTCAAGAGGTCAATCTCAATATCTTCTTCAAAATCAAGACTGCCATTTTCTTTTATTCTATTATATAGTTCGGTTGCTTCTTCAGTATAGGAGTCAAGATATTTAAGTATGATTTTTAGATCGAAGTTGTTGATGTTATCATCATTTATATCATACAATAAATGAAGATCTCCGGAAAGAGTGTTGTAATCATCAAATTGAAACTGATCGGGTCGTCCAAAAATTACGCACAAATGGTTGGTAGACACACAATGTCTATCTCCAAATTTTCCTGAGGCTCGCCCCTCACTCAGAATAATTTTTCCCAATTCTTTTTCCGTAGGTTCAATAAAGACATCTCCTCCGTTTGTCTTTTGCGAATGGTTATAGTAGAAAAGATTGTCCCCCTTTTTTGAATCATCTTGACACGAAGGAAGGAGTGTTGCTGCTAAGCAGGCAAGTAAAACAAATTTAAAGTGTTTCATGAAATTTGTTTGGCAATAAAGAATTATACTTTTCCTGCAAAGAAAGAAAATATAATTTATATGTCAAAAGAAGTTCGATGTATACCGCTTTGTAAGCGACATAATGCGTTGTCGTTTAGTCTGTGCTGTTGTTGCTCTCGACAATATGTATTGTCCGGGCTACATGTGCTTCATTGCCGGCGGCATCGGTGCAGTAGACCATCAGATGATATTGTCCGGTGGCGGCATTGGCGGGAATCATGATGTCATGATGATGGATGTGGGCATTGCGCTGTCCGCTCACGTCATAGCTGCGGTTGAAACTAAAGGGTGTGCCGGTCGCTGCAGCACGTCGGGCAGTGGAGTGGCCGTGGTTGTTGAAGTTGTTGTGTACCTCAATCTTGTAGGAGGCGAGCATCACGTCGTCGGTCAGGTCCATCTCGAAGTGTATGTCTGTTCCGGGGGTAAAGTTCTCGCCCTCTTCGGGCTCGATAAGGTCGATGACGGGCGGGGTGACATCGGCTTTGTTTTCGCTCTCGCAGGCAGTGAGCAGCATGATGGTTGTGAATGCCAGCAGTGCGGTAAAAGTTTTTCTGAGGTTCATGATGAGGGTTGTTTCTGGGGGTTATGGTTTTTTGAAATCGATGTGAAAGGGTATCTTCACCGACAGGGTCAGGTTGCGTCCGGCTTCGGGCAGCTGAATCTGCCGGTAGTAGCTCAGGTGATTGTAGTAGCGTTTGTTCAGCAGGTTGTCAGCACGGAGTTGTACGATTATATCGGTGTGATGCAGGTGCCACTGATAGGTCGCCGACCCGTTGAGTAGGGTTGCGCCCGGCGTGGGTTGTTCGTTGTGGGCTATGCGGTGTTGTGCGGCGATAGTGTAGACCTCCAGCTCGAGTTGCAGGCGGTCGCGGCTGAAGCTGATGCTGTTGCGCATGCTTGCCGGAGGTGAAAAACTCAGGGCGGTATGGCTGTCGCGGTTATAGGTGTGGACGTAGTCGGCCGCCAGTCTGTAGGCAAACCATCGCGCAAAGGGAGCTTCAACACTCACCTCTCCGCCATAGAATATGGCTCGGGCTGCGCTGTACTGATAGATTTGTCCGGCATGTGGCAGGGGAGACCATCTGCCGGTCGGGTCAAGGAAGATGTAGTTGTCGTAGATGCTGACAAAGGGTGACACCTCAATGTTTACCGATGTGTGTTCAAGGCTCCATGAGGCGTCAATCTGCCAGCCGTGTTCGCTCTGAAGGTCAGATGCTCCCTGTTCGTGGCGGAATGTACCGTGATGAAGTCCGTTGGCTGCCAGTTCGTTGGCTGCCGGCAGCCGGAAACTTCGGCCGATGTTCAGTTTGAGGGTCTGGTGGGGGTTGATGGTGCAGATCAGTCCGACGGATCCTGAATAGTCGGCCAATGTCCGGCTGATGGCGCGGCTGTTCCATGCATATTGCTCGGCTTCGTCGTAGCTGTATCCTTGTTGCTGGAGATATTCGGCGAGGTAGGAGTCGTGATGTCCCTGCGTGCGGATGGCTCCGATGTCGTAGCGCAGGCCTCCGGTGACCGACAGGCGTGCGTGCGGCCGCCATGTCGCAATCCAGAAAGCACCGATGCAGGTTCTGTAGTAGGCCGGCAGCAGGAAACCGTAGCCGCTGATGCTGTTCTTCTGCAGTTGCGCATTCAGTCCGACGGACTGCTCGAAGCGGTCGGAATGGAGCATGCGCCACCGCACGTTGGCAGAGCCTGTGTGGAGCTGAAACATCAGTTCGCGGTCAGGGTCGGCAGTTGGCGGTGTCTGTCCCTGATAGTGGGTGTGAAACGCACTCCACTCTTCGCGGTGGTTCAGCTGATAACCGATGTCGGCAGTGAGTATGGAGCGGCTGAACGCCACCTGCTGATGTGTCGACACCTTGAGGTGGTTCACCCAACTGTAGGGAAGCTCGATGTTACGGCTTGAGCCGTCATCGGCCAGCCGGTCAGGGTCCGGCACACCGTGTGCTCCGGGGAAGAACCCGGTCTTCTGCCAGGCCGTAGAGACTTGCAGGTTGCTCATATAACGGCCGCGCCTGACAGCCCACAGCAGGCTCGCGTCGCGCTCAGTGCCGGCGGTGTTCTTAAGGCGGCGGTGGAGTAGTGGCAGGCGTATGGTGAGGTAGTCAACGGTGTCGGCCGGTATGCGCATGTCGCCGAAATGCTGCTCGGTGTAGCGCAGGCGCAGCATCCACCAGCGGCGCTTCACTCCCGCCATGACGGAGATGCCGAGATGATCGTTGACGGACTTGCCGAGCAGTGATATTGAGGCTGTCAGTCCGTCTTGGGCAGGCATGGGCTCGGGCTGAATCTCTATCACTCCGCCCATGGCGTCGCTGCCATAGAGCAGTGAGGCCGGCCCTTTGAGCAGGGTGACGCGGCTGATGTCGAAAGCATCAATCTCAAGGCCATGGTCAGCACCCCATTGCTGCCCTTCCTGTTTCACCCCGTTGTCGGTGACGGCAATGCGGTTGAAGCCCAGTCCGCGTATGACGGGTTTGGAAAAACCGGCTCCGATATCCATCGACCGGACGCCGGGGATGTGCTGAAGGGTTTGCGTGAGGTTGCCGTTGAAGTGCCGGTCAAGGAAGTCTGACCCGACAATCTGTGCCGGGAGTGCAGTACGCAGCTGATCGGTCTTCTTGCGGCTTCGCTCAACGACAATCTCCTGAAGACGGAGCAAGGTGTCTGTCTGCGCTTGGGTGCTGTGCGGCAGTAACAGCAGGCTTATGGCAAACGCACAAACGAGAATTCGCAGGTGCATGTGATTCTGTGTGTAACGGGGGCGGACTGCGCCTGTCTGCAGCAGGGGCTGTCAGGGAAGACGGCATGCGGCAGCAGGTGGTCGCGCGGATGATAGATGTGTAAATAAAAGGCTGACTGAACGGCGTGGTGCACGCGGCATCACGCATAGAGCCGGTTTAGGCGGCACATCAGATCATCGGCGGTGCGCGCAGAGACAGGAAGCACACATTGCGTTCCTCTGTGGAGGTGCTCCTGCTGACGGCCTGTCTGATGACCATCGGCAGGGGAGTGCAGACATGGGTTGTCTGAGGCTCTACGAAGGTTGAGAGCGTGAACCAGCAGATAGGGCAGGTCCGATCCTGCTGCCATGTCTGTTGGCTGTCGGCGGCAGAATCTGAAGTCAGCACGCTGTGATGATGTGCAGACTTGACGCTGACCAGCGGCAGGAGCGATAGCAGCATGAGCCACGCCCCGACGACCTGCCTGTAGCGCAGATGCCGTGAGAAAGACCGCAGGGTGGTATGTGTGTGCCGGTTGTTCATTGCTGACTGCTGAACGCGCAGCAAAGGTAAGTTTTCTTGTCTAACGTGGCAAATTAGTCGGCAGATCGGGCTTTTGGCCGAACCAAGAGTGTTTTTTTCGGGAGCCGGAGGCGGTCTGTGCGGGTCTTCATGGATTTTGTGTCCGTAACTTTAAGGTCATGCTGCCGCTGTCGGCGGTGTTGGCCTTCAATGCTTCATCTGCTCCTGCACTGTCGGCGGCGTCGGCCGGTAATCTTTAGGTCTGGCCGCCTCTGACGGGAAGCATGCTGCACATCGGTGCCCTGGTGTGTGCGCTGACGGCTGTGACCGTTGTCAAGCCTTGTGCCCCGTCAGCGTCAGCCGGCGATGAGATGCATGTAGGTTTTGGTCCCGGCATCGCTGACGGAGAAACAGAAACGGAGGGCATGTGCATGGTGCAGCATGTCCTCCGTGAAAAGCAGGTATGCGTTGTTCTTATCTGACGAGATTCTTCATGCCGTCCAGATTGAATGCGAGCGAGAAGCGCAGCGTCTGATCCAACGGGTTGGTCTGGCTGGTGGCAATAACGTAGGCGGCATCCAGTTCGAACATGGAAAGGCGGAAGCCTGCGCCGACGGTGAAGTAGCGGCGGTTGCCCTTGCTCTTGGCTTCGTGGCTGTAGCCGGCACGCACCAGGAACTGCTCGTTGTAGGCGTATTCGGCACCAAGTCCCCATTGGATTTCCTTCAGCTCTTCCGAGAAGCCCTCGGGGGCATCGGAGAATGAGCGGAACCAACCGTCAACAGACGAGATGTTGCTGTAGTCTTCGGCACTCATTGTCGTCCAGCTGTGCAGCGGGTCATTGGATGACTTGACTTTCTGCGAAGGGACGAGCAGCTTGTTGGCGTCTCCACTGAACGAAATGCGGTTGTATTCGTCAATCGGGAGGTCATAACTGACACCAAGCCGCATGTTGGCAGGGATGAAGTTGGTCGTCGTGTTCTCATCATACGAGATCTTCGAACCGAGGTTTGACAGATTCAGACCTACACCCAGACGCGATGTCCCGCCAGCCACTTCAATGGGCTGGTTGTACAACAGAGCAATATCGGCCGCAAAGGCGTTGCCCGGGTACATCTCTGGGCCACTGGTGGTTCCGGAGAAGTTCACCCCGTTGTTCAGGTCGGAGTGGATATAGCGGAAAGCTACCGCAGCGGAGAACACTTCTGACAACTTACGCGAGTATGCCACGTCGAGAGCCCACTCGTTGGGCTTTGCATCGCCCAGATTCGACCCGTCGGCCGTAAAGAGGGAGACACTGCCCAAGGAGAAGTAACGCAGTGATGCAGACACCACGCCGGCAGTCTCGCTGATGTTATAGTATCCGGAGATATATGCCAGATTGATGTCACTGACGATTTTGCGCAGCCACGGCGTATAGTTTACGCTCAAGCCGGCACGGCTTTCTATGAATGCATATTTGGCCGGGTTCCAGTATTGTGAATACACATCGGGCGACGTGGCGGCTCCGACATCACCCATACCACCGGCACGCGCATCAGGCGCAATGGATAACGAAGGTACTGCGGTGATGATGGCATTGATATAGTCATCGTCGGCACGTACAAGGCTCGCGGTGCAGAAGACTGCAAGCACGATGCAAATGATTTTCTTGTTCATCTTTTATGCGTTATGTGGTTTGTTTCCGAATTTTGTCCGCCTCGCGCAATCATGCAGCAGAGAGACTCCTGTGCGGACCGGCAGACTGCCGCACGCGGGACTCATGCTTTCAAACGCAGCGAGTGGCGGTTTATTGTCCGAGCAGAATGATTTTGTTGGCGTTGGAGGTGTAGTCGCTGTTGAGCGAGCGGACACGTATCTGATAGATGTACACTCCGGCCTGGCATCCGGTCTGGCTCAAATCCCACGTGATGCGGTCGGCCGTGTTTTGACTGTGGCTCCACACGCGGCGGCCGTTCAGGTCGAAGACGTTAACTTCGGCTTGCATGACGGTATTGGGACGGTCATGCTCAATGTCAAAGGTCACGGTGCTGCTTGCAGGAGCCGGGTTGGGGTAGCACACAACGCGAATCAGACTCGGCTTCAAGCCCTTGACGACTTCAAAGTCCAGATGGCGCGTGGTCGAGTTGTTGAGCAGGTCCCATGAACGGAACATCAACGTGTGCTTCCCTTCCTCGAGGTCACTCATCTTGTAGCTTACACTGCCGCCTTTGTAGCCGATTGTTGCATTGAAGTATTCGTTGAGGATGTAGCATTGCTCCGGGTCATTGTCAACCATAAGCAGCAGGTCATGCCCAATCCCGCTTCCGGCAGTGTTGATACCGTGTTCGTCATACATGTACGCAAGGAAGGTGGGAGACTCATTGACTTTCCCTCCCGACTTGAAGGCGGTGCTGTTCAGGTAGATGTCAACCTCAGGGCCGTCTTCCTCAAGCACAATCGTGGTGTCGCCGCCTCCGATGTAGAAGTCGGTGTAGACACCCTGCCCGTCAAGATGCGTGACGGTGTCGGTGACGTAGTAGTTGATCAGCCCTGTTCCGTAGTTGTATTTGATGTCCTTCGGGAGCATGAAGGTTACGCTGAAACGTCCGTTTCTGGCTTCGGTGTTGCCGCGGAAGATGGTGCTCTGCCTGTCGCGGAACTTGTAGGCCTTCGACTTGTCGCTCAGTTTGTTGTCGTTGTCAAGACACTGGACAACCGTTTCTTTGTCGAACACAGTGACATAGACATAGCCGTTAAAGTCGTCTGCATCTGTTCCGTCGCTGTTGGTCACGTGCCCGCTCAGGCGTACAATCTGCATGGCGCGGATGGTGTCACTCCCGTCAACGGCTCTCCCGTTGATGGAGTCTGTGGCTACGGAGTAGGTCGACGGATAGTGCAGTTGCAGTGCGGGGTCGCCAAGAAGCAGGTAAGCAAGGCGGTTAACACCGTCGCTGTTCGTCCTGTCAGACAACCGGACACTGTTCTTTGCATTGGCAAGCGCATCGCCGATGCGTGGATACGTGCCGTCAGCGCCGCGCGTAAACAGGTTGTTCGAGAAGTGTATGTTCAGGTTCCTGTTCGGAGAGGCATAGACCGTACGGCAAGCAGACACAACGCCGATGGCTCCACCATTGGGGTTGGTTACTGCATCTTCACCGGAGGAGGATGCGTTCCTGTCGAAGTGGCTGAAGCTGCATGTGGCGAGCATCCAGAGGGCATAGTTGGTATTGGTCATGCGTTGGATGCTGGATTGGGTTATCATGGCTTCGTTTGAAATGTTTAGCGCGGAGCCGTGACCGGTGTAGTTGAAGTACAGAGTCCCGTTGTTCAGCAGATTGTCGAGCCGGTTCTTTGCCAGTGGGTAACTCTCTCCGGCTGAGGACACCTCCTGCTGATATGCTTCAAGATAAATCTTGTTCAACACGTAGGCGGGGATGTGCGGAGACAGTTGTTTGGTGACGGAGTCGGCCTGTACGGTGTGCATCAGTTCGCTGTCGCCGTCGTCGGCAAGGAAGGTGATTTGGTTTTTCCATAAGCCGTGCGACTCGTCGTTCATGTAGCGGATGATTTTCTGAACGACATTGTCGGCCATGGTCTCCGAACTGACAGGGAGGCGTCCTACGCCGATGTCCATCAGCCCTTCGACATCCTTGACACCTTCGTTGTCGTCCAGATAGCCAAAGTAGTCGTCTGTGGCGTATGCGCTCGGCTCTGAGAAGGAGTTGACGGCTTGATAGGTCAGCAGGAAGGGCGTTCCGGACGAGGGGAGCAGTTTGCGGTTGTCAAATGTCCCGTCGCCCATCAGCAGCAGGTAGCGCGGAGCGGTTCCGTTGCCGTCTTTGGCTCTGTCATACAGCATCTTCATCAGCCAGCGGTAGGC
>JAFUXZ010000200.1 GCA_017470795.1 Paludibacteraceae bacterium | reverse complement strand
GAATTCAAACATCATCCGATACAGGTGTGGATAGTGGCGGTCGTGACGCAGGAAGTGATTGTCGTCAGGGTAGACCATGAGGTCAAACTGCTTTCCTGCCTGCACGAGGGCCTGTATGTACTGGAGTGTGTTCTGGAAGTGTACGTTGTCATCAGCTGTTCCGCTCACCAGCAGCAGCCGGCCGTTGAGCTGTCCGGCCATTTGGAGGGGTGAGTCTGTGTAGGATTCGTTCTGCTGTGGCCTGTTCATGAAGCGTTCCGCATAGGCTGAGTCGTAGAAACGCCAACTTGTCACCGGAGCCACCGCAATTCCGCATCGGAAAAGATTTGTTCCCGTGCTCATGGAGTAGAGCACCTGATAGCCGCCATAACTCCATCCCCATATCCCGATTCTTTCTGCGTCGACATAGTCCTGCCGGCCCAGCCAGCGTGCTACGGCCTGCTGGTCTTCTGCCTCCATGCGTCCGAGATGCCGGTATGTGCATTTGCGGAACTTGCTGCCCCGTGCGCCCGTGCCCCGTCCGTCTACGCATACTACGATGATTCCCTGTTGTGCAAGATAGTACTCCCAGTCCATCTTCCACTGATCTTTGACCAGTTGTGAGTTGGGTCCGCTGTATTGCACCATCAGCACCGGGCACGGCTGACCTGCTGCGGCTTCTGCCGGCTTAACCATCCATCCGTTCAGCATGTCGCCTTGTGCGTTGGGGACGCTGATCCACTCTTTCTTTGGCAGGCGGAGTGAGTCGACTTTGGCTGTGAGCTGCCGGTTGTCGACCAGTGTGCGCAGTGTCTTGCCCGTGGCCGAACGTACGGTGACGCGGGTCGGCGTGGTCAGTGATGAATAGGTGTCGACGAAGTAGGTGCGTGACGGATTGAATGATGCACTATGCCAGCCGTCTTCCGAAGTGAGCCGGGTGGGAGACCCTTTCCTGAGCGAGAGGGCGTATATCTGGCGTTGCATGGGCGTCGGCGTGGCGGCTTGGAAGTAGAGCGTCTGTGTCTGTTCGTCCAGCCCGTAGCAGGCAGTGATGTCGTATGTACCTTTGGTGAGTTGCCGCCGGAGCGATCCGTTGTGGTCGTAGAGGTAGATGTTGCGATATCCGTCAGTCTCGTTGACAACCACAAAGCCTCCGTCTGACAGGAACTGCCACTCGTCCACCTCGCTGTAGTCGACGTATGCCTCGTCGCGTTCGGTGTACATACGTCTGCAGATGGTCGACTTGGGGTTGGCCCAGTACATGTTGAGCTCGTTCTGCTGCCGGTTGAGTTGGAATATGGCCAGTTGGTCAACGTCCTGCGTCCAGCGGATCCGTGGCACGTAGCAGTCGTCGTCATTGGGGAGCTGCATCGTCTTCACGCTCTTGTAGTAGGTGTCGTAGACGCATACGGTGGCTTTTGCGTTAACCTCCCCTGCTTTTGGATATTTGAATGACTCGATGGTCGGGTAGAGCTGGAGCTTGTCAGTGGTCTGTTGGTTCAGGAAGAGCTGCATCTGCATGGTCTGCACCTCGCTCTCGTCCAGCCGGACAAAGGCCAGCTGCTTGCTGTCGGGCGACCATGTCATGGTGTTGGTGACCGCAAATTCTTCTTCATAGAGCCAGTCGGTGGCACCGTTGATGATGCTGCCGGCCTGTCCGTCGGTCGTGACGGCGACTTCGGTGCCAAAGTCAACTTTGTGGATGTAGATGTTGTTGTCGCGCACAAAGGCGATGTACCGGCCGTTGGGTGAGAAGGTCGGAATCATCTGTCCTCCGCCCGGCGAGAGCGGCTTCAGCTCGTTGCGCCGCAGGTCGACAATGTAGTAGTCGGCCTTGAACGAACGGCGGTAGATGCCCTTCTTGTTGTTGTAGACCAGCAGGTAGCGCTCGTTGGGCCCGACAACGAATCCGTCGATGGAGTCAATCTGCATCAGGCGTGTCGTCTGTGCGTCGAACAGCGTGTCGGTGGGCTGTCCGGTCTGGTAGTCGTAGGCGAACACGTGGCGCTTGTCGGCCATCTGTGCGTAGTGCTGCCCGTCGTATAGCGGCGTCAGTTGCGGTCCGGACTTGGCGCGATACTGACCTGTTGTGATGTCGTCAAGCAAATCGGCCCGGCACAGGACGACTGCCGACAGGGTGAACAGTAAGAGGGAAAGACGTTTCATGGTTCGTTATTTTGTCTATGATACTCCATATATAAGCCATCCGGCTGCTCCGGCGAGCGCGATGAGCAGTATCGGATGCATCTTGAGCAGTGAGGCTGTCACCGCCACGGCGAAAATCAGCACGCTCCGCCAGTCGATGAAGTTCTCCGGCGTCATGAGCAGCAGTGCTGCTGCGGCAATGAGCCCGATCACCGCCGGACGCAGCCCTGCGAATGCGGCTTCGACGTAAGGGTTGTCTTTGACTTTCATGTATATCTTGCAGAGCGAGATCATCAGGATAAACGACGGCAGCACGATAGCGACCGTGGCAATCACCGACCCCAATATGCCGGCCGTGTTGAACCCCACGTATGTGGCTGAGTTGATGGCTATCGGACCGGGCGTCATCTGGCTGATGGCCACCATGTCGGTAAACTCGGCAGGCGTCATCCATCCGTGAACCTCAATCTCATGCTGAATGAGCGACAGAATCGCGTAGCCGCCTCCGAAGCCGAACAGGCCGATTTTGAAAAACGATATGAACAACTGGAGGTAAATCATTCCTTACATCCGGAGCCGGCAGATGGGCCCGTCGGGGATGTTTGTGCCCGACCCGTCGTCGTCGGCTTTGGCCTCCCGCATGCATGACTCCTGCACAACTCCAAGCGACAAAAGTAAGCAATATAATCCGGACTTAAAAAACCGGTCAGCGCCACAGCCCATGCAGCAATACCGCCTTCCGTCGCCCTCGGCGGCACTGTGGGTGACGCGTATACGGGCTGCATCTCCCGCGGCGATGAGCGCGCATCATGATTATGCATCGGTGAGCCGCTTTTCTGCTCCTGCCGGCCATGTGACCATGTCCGCGCCCCTCCCTGCGTCGCACGCGGTTTGTGGTGCAAAAACTGCACAAAATAGTCGGAAGTGTGCCGTGTTTTTGTACGGATAGTTGTCTATGTCAGAAAAAAGTTGTTACTTTGCAGCCGGTTTTTGAATTAAAGCAAACAACCATACTAAAACTATATTATTATGACAAAAGCTGAAATTGAATCGAAAGTAGCTGAAATCATCGTTGACAAACTTGGAGTAGAAGCGTCGGAAGTAACTCCCGAAGCCAGCTTCACGAACGATCTTGGTGCTGATTCACTGGACACCGTAGAACTCATCATGGAGTTTGAAAAAGAATTCGGCATCCAGATTCCTGAAGACCAAGAAGGCAAGATTGCCACCGTTGGCGATGCCGTTGCTTTCATCGAGGCCAATCAGCAGTAATCAACACTCACTTATTTAATTCTTCTAACACATGGAATTAAAAAGAGTCGTAGTGACTGGACTCGGCGCTCTTACGCCGGTAGGCAATACCGTTTCTGAAACATGGAACAACTTGCTTGCCGGCGTCAGCGGCGCAGCTCCCATCACGCATTTCGACGCATCAAAGTACAGAACCCAATTTGCCTGCGAAGTCAAGAACTTCGATCCCAATACCATCCTTGACCGCAAGGAAGTACGCAAGTACGATTCATTTTCCCAATATGCCGTTGAAGTAGCCCGTCAGGCTATGGAAGACGCCAACTTCGACCTTGAAGCGATTGACAAAGACCGGGTAGGTGTAGTATGGGGTGCCGGTATCGGTGGCCTGAAGTCTTTCCAAGATGAGATTTCGGCAGCCGCCAACAGCGACGTGCCACGCTACAACCCGTTCTTCATCCCGAAGATGATTGCTGACATGGCAGCCGGCCACATCGCAATCGCCTACGGTTTCCGCGGCCCGAACTATGCCACTGTCTCAGCATGTGCAAGTTCGACGAACGCCGTCGCAGATGCATTCAACCTGATTCGTCTGGG
>JAFUXZ010000199.1 GCA_017470795.1 Paludibacteraceae bacterium | reverse complement strand
TCATCTCCACCATAAAGGTAGATTCGCCGGCGGCGATGTTATCCGACGCACCAACACGTGTGAAAATCTTGTCTACCACCCCGATATGCGCGCTTTCGGCTGGGACAAAGCACCCGATTTGTGCCATCAGAACAATCAGGGCAGTCTGTCGCAACAGGGCTGACTTACCTGACATATTTGGTCCGGTGATAATGATGATCTGCTGTGAATCATTGTTCAGATACACATCGTTGGCCACATAGTGCTCCCCGGCCGGCAGCTGACGTTCTATGACAGGGTGCCGCCCTTCATGAATGTCCAGTTCGAGTGAGTCATCAACAACAGGCCGGCAATATCTGTTGTCTATCGAGACCCGTGTGAATGACAGCAGGCAGTCTAATTCGGCCACGATGGTCGCATCACGTTGGATGGCAGTTACGAACTCGGTCAGATCGGCCAGCAAGGCTGCATAGATCTGTGCTTCGATGACGGCCATACGGTCTTCTGCTCCCAGAATCTTTTCTTCGTAGTCTTTGAGTTCGGGGGTGATATACCGCTCTGCGTTTACAAGGGTCTGTTTTCTGATCCATGATTCCGGCACACGGTCTTTGTAGGTGTTACGCACCTCCATATAGTAGCCGAACACGTTGTTGTAACCGATTTTCAGGCTCTGGATACCCGTCTGCTCTGCTTCGCGCTGCTGGATAGCCATCAAGGCTTCCTTGCTGTTTGTCGAGAGCTGTCTCAGGTCATCAAGTTCTTCATTAACCCCTGCACGGATGACATTGCCTTTACTCAACATTGCCGGGGCAGACGGGCTGATGTCGTGCCTGATGCGGTCACGCAGCGTGACGCACGGGTCAATGCGCGATGCCATCTGCCCAAGTTGGTCGTCGCCCGAATCTGCGCACAGAGCCTGAATGGGTTCGAGCGCGGTCAGTGCATACTGCAGCTGCAGCAGTTCGCGAGGTCCTATGCGTCCAACGACCGCCTTACTCACCAATCGTTCAAGGTCACCGACCGTTGAGACGTGCTCTGACAGCTGTGCTCGTGTCTCCGGGTTCTTGAAGAAATGTTCCACAACATCAAGCCGCCCGTTGATTGGTGCCACATTCTTGAGCGGGAAGGCTATCCACCGCTTGAGCATGCGTGCTCCCATCGGGCTTGAAGTTCGGTTTAACACACTGAAGAGCGTCGCCGACTCCTTATAGTCTGAGTTATACAACTCCAGATTGCGTACCGTAAAATGATCAAGCCACACGTATTGATCTTCCTCGATGCGCTGCAGGCTGCTGATATGGCCGGTTTGCAGATGCTGTGTGATGTCAAGATAATGCAGGATAGCCCCTGCTGCTACTATGCCGCGTTCGAGTCGTTCGACCCCGAAGCCTTTAAGTGACCTGGTGCCAAACTGTTTATGCAGCCTGTCGCGTGCCGACTGCGGATTCATCATACAATCTTCGAGTTCATAAGTGAAGATCTTCTGCGCAAACAGCTCTTTGAACCGTTGACGAAAACTGCGCTCATATAGCACTTCTTTGGGCGAGAAGTTGGTCAGCAGTTTGTTAACGTAGTCGGGCGTACCTTCTGCCACGAGGAACTCTCCTGTAGAGATATCGAGGAAACTGACACCGATGACTGACTTGTCAAAGTTCAGACAGGCGACGAAGTTGTTTTCTTTTCCATTAAGGGTTGCATCAGAGTAACTGACTCCGGGGGTGACTACCTCCGTCACGCCTCTCTTAACGAGTTTTTTGGTCAACTTCGGATCTTCGAGTTGGTCGCAAATTGCAACTCTCCGGCCTGCACGCACAAGCTTGGGGAGATAGGTGTCCAGCGCATGGAAGGGGAACCCGGCCATCTCTGCATCTGATGCTCCGCCATTGGAGCGTTTTGTCAGGGTGATGCCAAGCACTTGAGCTGCATAGACAGCATCCTCGCAGTAGGTCTCGTAAAAATCGCCACAACGAAACAGCAGCAAAGCATCAGGGTACTTGGCCTTGATGTCATTGAACTGCTTCATCATCGGGGTTTCTATATCTTTTGCTTTTGCCATGTTTTTCTGTAGGATTTTATTGGGGCGGATGAGCGGCTCGTCATGGATGCCTGTCATATATTTCCGGTTGTTCTGCACGTCAGCGTTCAGGCAGTGGAACGCAGTTAAGATTCGCATCGAGCCGGTAAATCGTGTCCGGCCTGATCAGTGCCGGATGCACAAGGCTCATACAGGTATCCATCGTCGGCAACGTGACGTCTGACAGTTGCAGCAGCGTGTGGAAGACGGTCATCGTCGACTGTCGGACCGCTTTGTTTGTCTGCATTGTCTCTTCCAACTGCCGATGCTGTTTCCGATATGCATCACTCGTCCATACCAACAGCGGCACATGATATTCGTATAACGAGCCCTCATAGGTGCCGTGCAGGAACAGTCCTCGCTCATCATCGAGCAGGTTCTCGCCATGGTCAGCCACGTAGAACATCACCGCCGGCCTTCCGCTCTGTTCCAGCATTGTGATGACGGAGTCAATGAAGCAGTCGGTGTAGTAGATTGCGTTGTCATACGAGTTGGTGAGCAGTTCGCGGTCACGCATCATGTTGCCGCCTTCATCCGGAGTGTACTGTCTGAACGCTTCGGGATAGCGTTTGTTGTATTCAAAGTGACAGCCGAGACTGTGCACCGTCACGAATTGTCGTCCGCTGTCGGCCATCACTTCTGCAAGCGGGGTCAGGAGTCCGAAGTCATGCGTTGACTCGGGCTCGTCTGCGGGCATGTATATTGTCTTGTCACACCGCATGGCAATGGGTTTGAGCATACGGTTGGCATAACTCTGATTAGCGATCCATGCTGTCTGATAGCCTGCCTCATGCAATGCATCCTGCAGACTCCGTTCGCCGGCCAATGGCTGCGGTTGTTGCGGTGTGGCTCTGTTGAGCATCATCGGTACGCACACCGTTGTCAGATTGCAAACGGTGTATATACTGTCATAAGAGTACAGATTCCGGCGTTCTGACAGCCGCGGTGTGGTAGGACGTTCATATCCGTTGAGGCCGAAATGGTCATACCGGGCTGTCTCTCCTATAATCAACACGATAAGCGCGTCCTGCTTCGTGCTGTCCACACGTGCCTCAAAGCTGAACCCGTCTGCCTGTTGCTGTCCTTTGCTGATCTGCCGGCTAATATGATGTATACGCCATGTGGCTGCATAGAAGTCAAAGGGGCAGGCCTTGCCCACAGTTTGCCGCAGGGGGGCTACAAACAGCAGCAATGCCAGCAGGAGTCCACCGGCGGCTCCTGCCACCTGACGTGCTGTCAGGGGCATCAGCCATCCATCGCGCGGCAGGCGTTTGATCACTACGTAGAAGTATGCTCCCCAGATCACGAGCACGAGCAGGATAAGCGCCAGGTAGTTGCTCATCAGCTCTTTGAACTCGCCCGGCTCTGCAATCAGGCAGGTGTACACAAACAACAGCGATGTCGTGGCCCGATTGACGAACAGATGCACCAGCTCCACGATTCCGAACAGCAACAACGGCGACTGAATCAGAAAGAACGTACGTGCCCGCACCACACACGCAGGGAGCATGAAGAGCAGCAGCGTTGCCAGCAGGTAAAGCAGCCGTTCTCCTACTCCGCCGAGGTTGCCCGCCATGAAAAGAGCCATGATGTTGGGCAACAGGAGCAGCAGGGTGAGTGGTACAGAGAGCCACAGCGGCGCCATTGGCTGGCGTTCTCCACTTCTGCTGCGGCGCAGGCGCCGGTGCTGATTCCAGCCGATGCCTTTGTACTGGGTAAACTCTGACGACCGGTTGTCGTATGAGTAGTAGTTGCCGGAGGAGCGTTTATTACGGAAAATCTTCACGATGATGTTGCTTTTTACAGGTATTCGATTCTTACGCCGGCTTCGTCAACGGTCAGATTGGCCATGCAGTTAAGCCAGAGCGGCAGGTTGTGTGCCACATGTCCTGCGGGGAAGTTGAAGCACACCGGGTAGCTGTACGGGCTGACGGCCTGTGCGATAATCTCCTGAGTGGATGCGTTCATGAGCGGGTCGTCGTCGCAGTTGGTCAGCTGCCCTACAATCAGTCCGCTGATACGCTCCAGTATTCCGCCTATGCGCAGGCTCTGCATCATGCGGTCTATATGATATGCCCGTTCGCCGATGTCTTCTATGAACAGGATGGTCGGAAACAGGTCCGGCTGTTCAAACGGCATCCCGAAAGGGCGGTCGATAGGCAGGTCGTAGGCCGTACCGCGCAGTCCATACAACACCGACAGGTTGCCTCCTCTGATGATGCCCCGCGTGCTCCCTGTACGGTTGAAACGGTGCGGTTCGCACTCAAGGCTGTAGCCCGACTGCGTGCGCATCTGCAGCACCTGCCGCAGCCTCATCAATGCCTCTGAGGAGTCGTTCAGCTCGGTGATATGCTTGGCCATGATCCCATGCACCGACGGATAGCCGAAGATTCCGAGAGCATTGTGCAGTGCAGTGATGTCAGAGAAGCCGATGACAATTTTCTGACTGAGCAGGGCCAGGTCAAGCTTGTCGACATACTGCGCCAGTCCATATCCACCCCGTGAGCAGAGTATGGCATCTACCGCAGGGTCGTCAATGGCCTGCTGCAAATCGCCCATACGCTCATCCACAGTACCTGAAAACCGGCCATACTGCCCCCTGCAGTGCGCCGACTCACTCACCTCATGTCCCCATGAACGCAGACGTGCTGCAGCCCCGTCTATATAGGCCGGATTGATGGCCCCCGATGGTGATACGATACGGATATGCATGTGTTTCGATATTGTTATATGCTCTGTTTGTCTTGATTAAGGAGAACATGACCCTGCAGGTCAGTCCGCAAAAGGAAGTGTCAGCGGAGCGTCCAGTTCTTCAGGATGCCACTGCACTCCGATGACCTGCAGCGTCCGATGCTCCAATGCCTCTATCACGCCGTCAGCCGAAGTCCCGACCACGTCCATGCCTTCTGCAACACGCCTGACGGCCTGATGGTGCAGACTGTTGACCGTCAGGCGGTCCGTGCCGCACCAGCGCGCAGTCAGGCTGTCCGGCTTCAGACACACCTGATGCGTCCTCACACTCCGTCCTTCAGTCTGCCGATGCTGTAACAGACCTGACCGTTCATACTGCGCTGCAAGGTCCTGATAGAGCGTACCGCCAAAGTAGACATTCAGCACCTGAAGTCCGCGGCAGATACCCATTACCGGCAGGTGCATCCCAAGGGCTACGTCGAGCAGAATCCACTCGTAGGCATCGCGCTCCGCAGAAACCGGACCGCAAGCTGCATGCCGCTCCTCGCCATACAGGGCAGGGTCGACATCATCGCCCCCCGTCAGCAGCAGCATATCGGCCTGCTGCAGCAGGCTCTGCAGTTGTTGCCGATTCGTCGTGAAAGGCACGACAAAAGGCGTGTTGCCCGTCCGCATCACATAGTCTGTATAACTGACACGCAGATGGTTGTAACTTCGGTCGAGGTCGGTCGACAGGGCTATGATTCGATTCGTTTTGGTCATAAATCAAGAAAGCAAAAATAGGCTTTTTCTCCTTGATATGCAAGGTCTGCCGGAGGAAAGCCCCGTCATGCAGACGCGCAGCACACTCGTTTTCAGCTGCTGATTCGTTGTGTGGAGGCATTGCTGTGGGCGGTGCATCTGCGGTCGGTTTTCGTCCGTCCGGAGCCCGCAGCAACATGCTGCCGGAAGCATGGTGTGTCACCGCAGCCGTCAGCGGCAGCCCTCAGGATTCGTTATGCCGCATACTGCGCCGACGTACGCACCAGGGCAGCACCCTGCACCGGCAGCAGCGCCCATGTCTCCGGCCGTCGGGAAGAAAACACAGTGAGCAAATCTTTCAGCAATGACAATCCGGCTTGTGTGCTGACGCACAACACTGCCGGCACGACCAATCTACATCGGCCAGTCGGTCCATTCATACCAGGCTTCGACCTTGTCTTCGATCTGATCGTCAAGTTGCGGGAAGAAGTCTATCCCGGTCAGGCGTTCGATGGCGTCGATGTTCTTTGCATAGCGTCGCAGCGAGAGGTGCTGATTGTCATTCTGCATCAGGAAGCCGATGGCCTGTGCCTGACCGAACTTATCGAAGCACAGCACGACCTTGAAGAAACTATCTGGAACGCGCACGCAGTGCTCGCGACCGATATATCGGGGTTCTTTGGATGCGTCATAGACCGGCCCGCACACGATGTACACATCACCGAACACATTTGCCCAGTGGCGGCATTTCTTCTCCAGCTCATTCCACGCATTGGCATTCAGGTTATGATCCTGCGGACACATGTTGGACATCAGAAAACATTCGCGCATGGGCTGCAGATGCCATCGGTTGTCACTCGACGGGCAGAGATGACCGCGGTCATAGCCCGAGCCTGAATAATCGTTTGTACTGACCCGATTGGCCTCCGGCAGCAGGCTGTCGGCACGGAAGAGAATACCGCTGCGACTCTCACGGCTGACCAGACGCTGCGGGGTCAGGTGCCACGCTACCCAGTTGGGAGCATTGGTCTGCAGGTTGTAGGAGACCACATAGCCTGCATGCACCAGCAGCACGCTGTCACGCTGGTCATCCAGCGTTGGAATTTCCAGCCCTTCGGTATGCGCCAGCTCAACATCATACAGCGAATCCCGACGCATGGTATGCGTCTCTGCATCAATCCGGGACTGCTCCGCCGACACGCACGAAACAGACAAACAGGACAACAGAAGAAACGCGAACGAATAAGACAACGGATTGAATCTCATGTGCACAAAAAGTTTTGACAAAGGTACGAAATTCATATCTTTGCCAAAAAGAAAGACACACATGTACGACTCCGACAATATACTCCGCTTTCTCACCGCCATTGACCAGAACAACAACCGCGAGTGGTTTGCAGAGCATCGCGACTGGTACGAACAAACCATAAACGACCATCAGAATCTGGTCAGCCAGATGATTGCACAAATCGGTTCATGGGATTCGGAAATCGCTCATCTGCAGCCGAAGGACTGTATCTACCGCATCTACCGCGACACGCGCTTCTCGCCCGACAAGTCGCCATACAAGCGCTACCTGGGAGCATACGTTGCCGCGCCCAACGGAAAGCGCAGCATACGAGCCGGATACTACCTGCACCTGCAGCCGGGCAGCAGTTTCTTTGCTGCCGGCTACTGGTATCCCGACAAAGACCGCATACGCGCCGTCCGTCAGAGCATCGTCGACAATTATGACGAACTGGAAGAAATCATGTATGCTCCTGAATTCGTGAGAGCCTTTGGCGACATGGACTCTGACGACATGCTTAAGACCGTTCCGCGCGGATTTGACCGCGATTTCGTCCATGCCGACTGGCTGCGCCGAAGATCCTTTACCATCAGCCACCGCCTGTCCGACCTTGAGGTACGCTCCAACCGCCTCATGCCGACCATCAACCGCCTGGCACGGCTCGCCGCCCCCTATAACCGCTTCTTCAACTTCACGGTGGACGAACTGGCCGGCTGAGGCCACCGACACACGGACTGCCGGCAGATGCCCCACCCCGACATGCACCGGTCACACACCTGTGTGACAACAGACTAAGACAACAACAACAATAAATCAACACATGGAAAAACAAAAACAAAACTATGCATTGCCCATCGCGGTGATGTTCATGCTGTTCTTCATGATTGCCTTCGTGACCAACTTTGCCGGATCGATGGGCGTGATTCTGAAGAACCAGTTTGCTGTCAGTAACGCCCTGTCCCAACTCGGCACGTTGGCCAACTTTATCGCCTATGCCTGCATGGGCATCCCCGCCGGCATCATCTTGAAACGTAAAGGCTATAAATTCACGTCAATGGCTGCCGTACTGGTAGGCTTCGTCGGCGTAGGCATCCAATTCCTTGCCGGAGCCGTACCTGCCAGCATGGCCTTCGGAGTCTATGTTGCAGGGGCTTTCGTGGCAGGCTTCTCAATGTGCATGCTCAACATCGTTGTCAACCCGATGCTTAACACGCTCGGAGGCGGAGGAAACAAAGGCAACCAACTGATTCAGATGGGCGGCTCACTCAACTCCATCGGAGGCACTATTGCTCCCATCCTGCTCGGCTACCTGATTGGCGGTTCAGTAGAGAATGCGCAGGTCAAGGATGCCGCACCGGCCATGATTATCGCCATGGCGATATTCGTTTTTGCTTTCCTTGTGATTCTGTTCACAAAAATCCCGGAGCCGCACATGGAAACCGCCGAAGAGAAAGCACAGCGCCTGGCGGGCAACAAGAAGAAAGACCCGTACAGCCCACTGAGCTTCCGTCATTTTGTGCTCGGCGCGCTGGCAATCTTCTTCTACGTCGGCATTGAGGTCAGCATTCCCAACACTGCCAATCTGTACATGTCCAACAACCCGCTGGTAGGTCCTACCGTAGCCGGAACCATCGTCGGCATCTACTGGCTGTTCATGCTCTTCGGACGACTGATTGGTGCCGCCATAGGAGCAGAAATATCAAGCAGGAAAATGCTCACCGGAGTGGCCGGGGTAGCCATCATGCTCGTGCTCGGAATGATATTTATCCCAGAGAGCACGATGTTCCACGTTCCGATTGTCAACAAAGTGATTCCTGTAAGCATGGTACTGATGTTCTGTTGCGGACTGTGCACCAGCGTCATGTGGGGTTCGATTTTCAACCTCGCCGCTGAAGGGCTGGGCAAATACACCCCCGCAGCCTCCGGCATCTTCATGGCCCTTGTCTGCGGCGGCGGCGTGATACCTTTCGTACAGAACTTGCTGGCCGATTGTGTCGGATTCATGCAGAGTTACTGGGTCATCATCATCTGCCTTGCCTATCTGCTCTTCTACGCGCTGATAGGGAGCAAAAATGTCAACAAAGACATCCCCGTAGACTGAACAACAACCTGCATACATAAACACATACAACTACAACTGACATCATGGAAAAACCATTCGTAATCGGCATTGACATGGGTGGCACAAACACCGTGTTCGGCATCGTTGACGCACGCGGACACGTACGCGCCCGCAGCAGTATCAAGACCCAGCAATACGCTGACATCAACGACTATGTCAACACGCTGTCAGACGAGATGATGAAACTCGTTGACTCTGTCGGCGGCATTGAGATGATTCGCGGCATTGGAGCCGGAGCCCCCAATGCAAACTACTACACCGGAAACATTGAGCATGCTGCCAACCTGCCTTGGAAGGGAGTTATTCCGTTTGCACGCATGCTGAGCGAGCGCATGGGCGTTCCGTGCGCCATCACCAACGACGCCAATGCTGCCGCCATGGGCGAAATGACCTACGGTGCTGCACGCGGCATGAAGGACTTCATCATGATTACCCTCGGGACAGGAGTCGGTTCAGGTATCGTGGTAGACGGACGCGTGGTCTATGGACATGACGGCTTTGCCGGCGAACTCGGACACGCCATCGCTGTACGTGAGAACGGACGTCTGTGTGGCTGCGGCCGGCACGGATGCCTTGAGACCTATGCTTCGGCCAACGGACTGGCACGCACTGCACGCGAGATACTCAGCAGGAGTGAGAAACCCAGCCTGCTACGTCAGCTGGATTCGGAGAACATCACCTCCAAAGATGTCTATGACGCTGCCGTACAAGGCGATCAGGTAGCCCTTGACATCTTTAACTTTACAGGACGCATCTTGGGCGAAAAGCTGGCGGACTTCGTCACCTTCTCCGCTCCCGAAGCCATTGTGCTCTTCGGCGGACTCACAAAGGCCGGTGACTACATCACAAAGCCAATCCATGAGGCTATGGAAGCTAACATGCTGCCGGTATGGAAGGGCAAGGTCAAACTCCTGCTTTCTGACCTGAAAGAAGCCGATGCAGCCGTGCTGGGAGCGAGTGCGCTCGCATGGGATCTGCCACAGGCTTAAAGTCCACTGAGACAAAAACAACAGCCCCCGCTGATGTACGCAACGACATCAACGGGGGCTGTCTGTTTTGCTGCAACCGCGCCATGCATCAGAACCTGAAGCATGGCACAAGAACCGTCAACTGACCATCTTCAGACCAATAATACTCCCTATAAGCAGCAGGATAAACAGCACGCGCCAAAAGGTGAGCGGCTCATGAAAGAAGAACACACCAAGCAGAACCGCACCGACTGCACCTATACCGGTCCAGACAGGATAGACCGTGCCGACCGGAATGTGACGACAGGCCAGAGCCATGCCCGTCATGCTGACTGTCAAAGCCAGCAAAAAGCCACACAACCACAACCACCAGGACGTACTATAACTGACGGCCTCTTTCATCATGCCAAGGCAGAACGTAAAACCAGCCTCGAACAATCCGGCCACGACAAGAATAAACCAATACATATCGAGAATGTTTTTTCTGACGGGCAGCCCGATTCGGCACATAGGCACAGCCCGAAGAGTTTGTAGAAACCATGCAGGAGCGGCGAAGATACGTATTTTGCCTGTAAAAAAGCATTTGCACAGCAACGAACCAACGACAACGTACGCCGCTGCTGCTTCAGCACACTGCGCACAGGCGGAGAATGCCCAAAAGGTAAAACAAGGCCGAAAAACGCATCCGACCCAAGACCGCGGTATCATTGGCAGAGAGGTTGTTCCATCCGATGTAGAGGACAGGCTGTCTGACCGCTACTATTCCCAAAATGCACAAAACAACTACCATGACGTATAACAGCCATGCCTCCATGCTCCATACCTTTGCACTCCTTATACAGACTTGTCAGAAAGAAAATCAAGAAAACATATCAAGTATGAAAAAGTACATCTACCTACTGAGCCTGCTCGCCATGTGTGCCTGTGGGCAACAGGAAGAACAGCAGCAAAAACGCAGTTATGAAGTTATGACCGTCCAGCCGTCAAGCGTGAGCATTGACAAATCCTACTCGGCAGCCATTGAGGGCAAGCAAGACATCAGCATCATGCCTCAGGTAAGCGGATTTATCACCCGGCTGTGCGTCACTGAGGGGCAGCATGTCAAGAAAGGACAGGAACTGTTCGTCATTGACCCCGTCAATTTCCAAGCCGCCCTGCGTATCGCACAGGCCAACGAAGAGGCAGCGCAGGCTCTGGTGGCAACCAACCAACTTACATTTGACAGTAAGCAGAAGTTATACGACGAACAGGTCATATCAGCATACGACCTTCAGGTGGCTAAAAACGCTCTGCTGACAGCCAAAGCACAACTTGCACAGGCACAGGCCGGGGTAATCAATGCGCAGCAAAACCTTTCGTACACATCGGTCAAGGCTCCGTGTGACGGAGTCGTCGGCCGACTGCCTCATCGCGTCGGAACACTCGTGTCGCCCCAGATGCCAACGCCGCTGACGACCGTGAGCGACAACTCCGAAATGTACGTCTACTTTTCCATGACCGAACAGCAGATGCTTGACATGGCCGTCAGATACGGATCTGTCGAAAACG
>JAFUXZ010000198.1 GCA_017470795.1 Paludibacteraceae bacterium | reverse complement strand
TCAATGCAGCAGTCATAGTTCCTACGCTGTTCTTTTATTCCTCTACACGTGTAATCTTTGCACCGATGGCATTCAGTCGGTTCTCGATCTCAGCGTAGCCGCGGTCAATCTGCTCTATATGGTCAATGCGGCTGACTCCGTCAGCACTCATGGCTGCAATAAGCATTGCGATGCCGGCACGGATGTCGGGTGAGACCATGTGGTTGGCACGCAGGCGTATGCGATGATCGTGTCCGATAACGACCGCCCTGTGCGGATCGCAGAGGATAATCTGTGCCCCCATGTCTATCAGTTTATCAACGAAAAACAGACGGCTCTCAAACATTTTCTGATGTATCAGTACGCTGCCTTTGGCCTGAGTGGCCACGACCAGTATGACGCTCAGCAAGTCCGGCGTGAGTGCCGGCCATGTCCCGTCAGCCATGGTCAGAATGGACCCGTCAATAAAACTCTCGATCTCATAGTGATCCTGACGCGGCACCAACAGGTCATCGCCCTGCTGCTCCACCCATATACCGAGTTTCCTGAAGCAGTCCGGAATGATTCCCAAGTTAGGCAGCGAGCAGTCTTTGATACGGACACGGCTGCCCGTCATGGCTGCCATGCCGATAAAGCTCCCCACTTCAATCATGTCGGGCAATATCAGATGACGTGCGCCATGCAGCGCAGTTACGCCTTCGATGGTCAGGAGGTTGGAAGCGATGCCCTGAATGCGGGCGCCCATGCGGTTGAGCATGTGACACAGCTGCTGTACGTAGGGCTCGCAGGCTGCATTGTAGATTGTCGTCGTACCTTGTGCCAGCACGGCGGCCATGACGATGTTGGCCGTACCGGTAACGGAGGCCTCGTCAAGCAGCATGTAGCGTCCCTTGAGCCCTTTAGGAGCGTCAAAGACGTATGCCCCCAGTCGTGCGTCATAAATGAAACTTGCGCCAAGCGACTCGAAACCGTGAAAGTGTGTATCTAATCGGCGGCGACCGATCTTGTCTCCTCCTGCAGCAGCATACGCCACATGCCCAAGACGAGCCAAAAGCGGTCCGATCAGCATCACTGAACCACGCAGGCGGGCGCACTGACGCAGGAACTCCGAACTCATCAGATAGTCGGTCTTGAGTTCTGATGCCTTGAAACTATACGTGTCGGCTGACACCCGGCGCACAATCACACCCATATCAGCCAAAAGTTGAATCAGGTTCTTCACGTCAAGGATGTCAGGAATGTTCTCGATAAAGACTTCCTGATCTGTGAGCAGGGTGGCACAGATAACCTGCAGGGCTTCGTTCTTTGCGCCATGGGGTCGGATTTCGCCATCCAGACGATGACCGCCTTCGATGATAAATGATGCCATTCTCTTCTGTTTTATGCTTTTATGCCGCAGCATGACTGCTGTTTGATTCTGCAGCAGCACGGCTTTGATGCAAAGTTATGAATTTTTACAATCAAAAGCAGTATCCCGACCATTATTATGACTGACGCTCGCACCAGAGCCGGCAGCGAAGCGGCTGGTTATGCACGGACGGGAAGCGCGTTCGGACGGTTTTTGGAGAGTAAGCAGGCAGAGACGGAAGATAACACACTGCCGGAAGGTCTATGACGAAAATCTGAGCGGCAAGGCAGAATCAATCGGTTCACCCGAAGCCAGCGGATATAGCGGTCAGTAAAACGTATTCCTTCATGCTCCTCAGGGATGTAAATGCCAGTCAAACCTGCCTGCTTGTCACAGCCGGCAGAGGACACATGACTGATGCGATTGGGCATGTTGCAGCCATGTGCTGCACAAGGCCGGAAAAGAGAATCGCAGCCGCAGCCGTCGGAGTTGTATCCGCTAATCTGATGCGTCCTCGCTTTGCCGACGGAGCAGACAATACTCATACATTTTCTGCCATGAGCCACAACAGCCCTGTCCACCGGATGAACCGGAGTTTATATCTCGCTCAGTTCCAGCCAGCGCATCTCGAGTTGGTCAAGCCGGCGGACAACATCGTCATAACGCCTGCTGACCTCAACAATCTGTTCTTCCGTCAGAATCATGCCCGAGAGTTGCTGCTCTATCTGCTGCTTTTCCTCCTGAAGGAGAGGAATATCAGCCTCGACCTGCTTGAGTTCCTGCTGCTCCTTGTAGGTCAGTTTGCGGCGCGTTTGAGCCGTCTCCCGTTGCGATGAGGTCTGCACACTGTCCGTTTTACCCACGTTCGCGCGCTTTCGGTCCGAGTTTTCACTCTTTGCCCCCGTGAGTTTTCGGTCTGCGTCTTTTTCCGGAGCGTGACTCACCTCCTGCGCTTGCCGGTATTGCGTATAATTTCCGGGAAAATCTTCTATCGCACCTTCACCTCTGAAAACCAGCAGATGATCCACCACCTTATCCATGAAATAGCGGTCATGACTGACCACTATCAGGCAGCCATGAAAATGCTGTAAATAATCCTCCAAGATATTGAGGGTGGCTATATCCAAATCGTTGGTCGGCTCATCCAATACGAGGAAATTCGGATTCTGCATCAACACACTGCACAGATGTAATCGCTGGCGCTCACCGCCGGACAACTTGTACACATAGTCGTGCTGACGCTGAGGTGAGAACAGGAAATGCTGCAGGAACTGCGATGCCGTCAGCCGTCGGCCTCCGCCAAGGTCAATCACTTCGGCCACACGCTGCACTACATCTATCACTTTCAGCCGGTCGTCAAAAGCCAATCCCTCTTGCCGATAATACCCAAACCGGACGGTCTGCCCTATGTCGAAAGAACCGGAGTCAAGGCTTTCCAGTCCGAGCAGCAACTTGACAAATGTTGACTTACCCGATCCGTTCTTGCCCACAATACCGAGTTTCTCATAGCGCGAAAAGTTGTAGTAGAAATCCTTGAGGATTACCAGATTGCCATACGACTTGCTGATATATTTGGCTTCGAAAATCTTCGAACCGATATATGAGGACTTGACTTCAAGGCGCATGCTGTCGCCCTCAACACGCTCGCGGGCACGTTCTTCAATGCGCCCAAACTGTTCGATTCTGTACTGTGACTTGTGCCCACGGGCCTGAGGCATGCGACGCATCCACTCCAGCTCGCGCCGGTAGATATTACGATAGCGTTCAGTCTCGGCATTATGAACCTGAACGCGTTCTGCACGCTTTTCAAGATAGTAGGCATAATTCCCTTTGTAATGATAAAGCCTATGCCCGTCAATCTCAAGAATATCAGAGCAGACATGATCAAGAAAATAGCGGTCATGAGTCACCATTAGGATTGCCGTCGTGCTACGCCTCAGGAAGTCTTCAAGCCATTCAACCATTTCAAGATCAAGATGATTCGTAGGCTCATCGAGAATAATCAACTCCGGCTCGGCAATTAACACGTTGGCCAGAGCCACCCGCTTAAGTTGGCCTCCACTCAACCGCCCAATCAGCTGATTCAGTTCATTATTGATACGCAGTTTACCCAGAATCTGCTTGATGCGCGACTCATAATTCCACGCCTTATGCGCATCCATCTCAGCGGTCGCTTCGGCCAGTTCAACTTCCGATGTCCCTGCCAGTGCCTTTTCATACCGCTCTATCACGCGTACAGCCGCATTATCACAGTTCAGGCAGGCCTCCAGAACAGTCATGTCTGACGGAAACGACGGGTGCTGACGCAGGTAGCCGACGCGCAGGTCACGCCGATAGATGACCTGCCCTTCGTCATGATTCTCCTCTCCGGACAGAATATTGAGCAGTGTCGTCTTGCCCAATCCGTTCTGTGCTATCAGGGCTACATGCTGTCCCTCACCGATGCTGAAAGAGATGTCCTCAAAGAGCATGCGGTCACCAAATGTTTTCGTCAGATGTTCGACTTGCAGATAGGGTTGCATAATGATGTGGTTCTGTCTATTCCTCCTGCGTGATGTACATCTCACAGTTACGGCAGTCAAAATGCAGCCGCAGCTTTGTCTCCCCCAACCGCAGGTATAACGGATCTTTGGGGCTGTCGTCAGCTGCCTGCTTCAGACACCAGCCCAACTCATGGCGCAGGCAATACTTGCAGGTCATCAGCCGCGTTTCAGGATTGCGGCTCCGCTCATATGAACTTCTCACCTCCTGTGCCCCATGTGATTTGTAGAACGCCACGGCCTGCCGGTTGTGTACATTGAATCGGTAATCAATCGTCTTGCTGACCTGGAAGTCCTGCACATGACGCTCAACAGCCTCATAGATTCTGTCGGGCAGCGGCTGACGGTCCAAAGCAGCAAGTGCCTGACGCCGCAGTTCGTTGAGTTGCGCATTGGGCAGGAACCACGCCTGTGTCGTATGAACTTCAAGCCGCAGCAGCTCGTAGCCTGTATTCCCCAGTTTTGAGAGCTGCGTATGTACTGTCTCCATGGCTTGCTGAGGCATTCGCGCAGGGATTTTATCCATCTGAACCGTTGCAGAGGCACTCCGCCCACTGTTAGGCTCAGTTGCCGTCAGGCGGAATCCGTCTGTCAATTCGTCAAAAACAAGGATAAGAGGAAGCAGCCGTTCTGCCGTCTTGCGCTGGAGCAGTCGAGCATATTCCTGATCATGATTACGGCTGACGACTGTTCCGATTTCCACATCGGGCATCTGAGCCGGAAAGACACGGTTGTGCTCCACCCGATTGATTCGGAAACCCTCATTGCCGAAGATCAGGCCATCACCATTGTTCAACTGAACCGATGAGTCAATAACGAGGCTGCGGCTGTCCTTCGCCACCACCGGTCCGATGAGCTCACCCGTTGACTTCGGGGTCGTCATATTGATCAGCCCCTGCGTGCGTCCATGCAGGAAGTAGTCTGTCGACGACCGATGAAAGGTCTTGGCAGGATCAGGCGTGAAGAAACTGACAGTGCGACCCCACGAGGAGGGTTGATAATCCGCATTGCCCTCCATGATGGCGTCAAGTCGCTTTCTGTAGTATGTTACCACATTCTTGACATAATCCACATCCTTTAAGCGTCCTTCTATCTTCAGGGAGCTGACACCCGCATCAATCAAGTCGCGCAAACTTGATGAGCGGTCCATATCCTTCAACGACAACAAGTACTTCTGCCGCTGTAGAATACGCCCCGATGCGTCTGACAGGTCGTATGCCATGCGGCACATCTGGGCGCATTGTCCCCGATTGGCAGACCTGCCGGTCAACGCACAGCTCAAATAGCACTGGCCGGAATAACTCACGCACAAAGCCCCGTGTACGAAAGCCTCAAGTTCAATGCTCGTCTGCTCACGAATCTGTTTGATTTGCGTTAAGGAAAGTTCACGTGCTAAAACGACACGGCTGAAACCGGCCTTCTGCAGCTTCAGGATGTGCTCAACCGTCCGGTTGTCACACTGTGTAGACGCATGTAGACGGATAGGAGGCAAATCAACCTGCAGCAGTCCCATATCCTGCACAATCAGCGCATCCACCCCCGATTCATACAGCCGGCAGATCATGGCCTGCGCCTGCTCTAACTCTTCATCTGTCAAGATTGTGTTAAGAGCCACAAGAATACGCACACCATATCGGTTCGCGTATGTGCATAATTGGTCAATATAAGACCAGGAATTGCCTGCGGCCTGACGCGCCGAGAACTATGGCGCTCCAATATATACAGCATCCGCACCGTGCTGGATGGCTACACGAGCCGTTTCTACATTCTTCGCAGGTGCCAGAAGTTCAACAGAGACAGACATTCAAAAAAAGATTATAATCCTCCACAAGCCCTTATTCATGCGTAATCAGGCCACAAAAATACACATAATCGCGGCATTCACGAAGAAAATGTCTACCTTTACACCACGAAAAACTGCTGTGGTATGTTTTGATGATGCTCCAGACATTGATCTTTTTGTAAAAACACATACATCTTAACATCATGTTCATTATTGGTATTGCCGGTGGTACCGGTTCGGGAAAAACGACTGTAGTGCGTAAACTCATCGAGAGCATTCCGGCTGGAGAAGTCGTCGTGATTCCGCAGGATTCATACTACAAAGACAGCAGCAACGTACCCATGGAGGAGCGTCAGAACATCAATTTCGACCACCCCGATGCATTTGACTGGGCCTTGTTGGAGCGGCATTTGAAGATGCTCAAACAAGGAAAATCCATTGAGCAGCCGACTTATTCTTACCTCACATGTACACGTCAGCCGGAGACCATCCACGTGGAGCCCAAGGAGGTTGTCGTATGCGAAGGGATCATGGCTTTGGTTGACAAGAAGCTACGTGACCAGATGGATATCAAGGTTTTTGTGGACGCCGACCCTGACGAGCGGCTGATTCGTGTCATCCGACGCGACATCGTAGAGCGTGGGCGCACTGCAGAAGCTGTCATGGACCGATATGTACGCGTCATCAAGCCCATGCACCAGCAGTTTATTGAGCCGTGCAAGCGCTATGCCGACATCATCATTCCGCAAGGCGGTCATAATCATGTAGCGATTGATATTCTGACAAAATTTGTTGAACAGAAACTCCGCAACAGTTGATTTTTCTTTCGCGTCATACCACACATTTTGTTTTATGCTGCATAGCGCAGACGTTGCTCTGCGCTATGTTTGTGTGTGCAT
>JAFUXZ010000197.1 GCA_017470795.1 Paludibacteraceae bacterium | reverse complement strand
GGTGTACACCATCATGGCCTGCGGCAAGCCCCTGCTGGTAAGCAGCGGGCAAGGCACTCCGATTATCAACTTCCTGCAGCCGCTCGACTGCGCCAAACTCATAACCGAGCATGACCCTCAGATTAAAGTAGACCAAATGGCCGAGTGGCTCTCCAACGTCAGTCGGGAGGAACTGCAGACAATGGGGCAGCGGGGCATATCCGTGATTCAACAGATCTATTCAAAAGAGGTCGTGACAGCCCAGTATGTCAACCTCGTAGACAACATGCTGAAACAGTAAGTACAGATGATTATTGACACCGAACTATTGGACAGCATCACCAGCCGTGCGCAGGACAGCGAGCGGCTGCGTATGAACTACAACTTCCACGACCGGCTGGACGCACCCTCACAACGGCTGCTGAATGCGCTGGAGCCCGGCACGCTGATGCCTGTACACCGACACCGACATACCTCAGAAACCTATATCCTTCTACGCGGCCGGATGCGTGTGACTTTCTACGACGACCAGCGTCAACCCATAGAAGAACATCTGCTTGACACACGCAGCGGAGTGTACGGCATACAGATAGACAAAAACTGCTGGCACGGCCTTGAGGTACTCGAACACGGAACCGTCATCTTTGAAGCGAAAGACGGTCCATACACCCCGCTTCAAGAAGACGACATCCTAAGCTGACCATACATCCCCACCCCGACTCCGGCCGGAGAAGCACCAAGAAGCAATCCTGCCCGCAAGGAAAAACTTTGCTGCGGAAAGTAGAAACATTGCGCAGGCAGGTAGAAACTTTGCGGCGGGAAGTAGAAATTTTGCACCCGCAAGGAAAAACCTTGCAGCGACACGTACACAGATGAGACACCTACGCCTTTCACGCCCGTCAATGGACGCACCGGCCATTGACACAGATACCTCTACTACCTGCGGATGAATCCGTACGGATTAACTGCAAGTGCATCCCAACTCTGCCAAAATGGCAAGAAGATGAATCCGATTGCTTCCGCCATCTTTCATGGCATAGTTTTTGACAAGTTGGAAGTGTCCTTGTGATGCCATAAGGCGCATTGTCCCAATATCGATTCATAGTTCCCGAACACCAATGGACTATACAGACAAACTGGCTAAAGTCTACAAATATAGTTTGCAGGAGGCATTCCGCTTGTCGAGCCCGACTGTCAGCTCCGACCATTTAATACTTGGCATACTCCGGCTGAACGAGGGCGTCGCAATAGACATTTTCAATCGGTTTGGTATCGACAAGCTCCAGCTGAAGAAGAATTTGGAGATGACACTGCGGCGCACGATGCCCACCAATAAATACGACCTGCTTCCAACCCGGAAGTATGTACAGATCAGGCAACGTGCCATGCTGGAAGCGCGAAAATATCATGCCCCTCTGGTTGGCACAGAACACCTGCTGCTCGCCTACCTGCGGACACTGGAAGAACAAAAGCAGCAATCTATCCCATACAAAATGATGAAAGAACATGACATAACATATCAGAACGTGCAGCACATGATCAGGCAAGACCAGCCAAAGATGGGAGTTGCCTTCCCTGAAGAGCAGGAAGGCATCGATCATGATGGAGACAACCCGGCTGCCAACCGTCAGGACTACCGGCAAGGAAACGCCACAGCCGACAGGAGCGAGAAAAAAGAACACTCATCAACACCTGCGCTGGATGCCTTCGGAACCGACATCACCCAACTGGCTGCCGAGAAGAAGTTAGACCCTGTTGTGGGACGTGAGGCCGAAATCGACCGCATCGTACAGATATTATGCCGACGGAAGAAAAACAACCCCGTACTAATCGGCGATCCGGGAGTAGGGAAGTCAGCCATCGTGGAAGGCATTGCGCAACGCATCGTGGAGCGGCGTGTCTCACGCATCCTGTATGACAAGCGAATTGTATCCATCGATTTGGCCGGCATGGTTGCCGGGACAAAATACCGTGGCCAGTTTGAAGAGCGCATCAAGACCATGCTGGCAGAATTGAGGAAACATCCGGAGATCATCTTGTTCATTGATGAAATTCACACGATTGTCGGCGCCGGAGGCCCCACAGGGACGTTAGACGCGGCAAACATGTTGAAGCCCTCACTTGCCAACGGCAATCTGCAATGTATCGGTGCTACCACACTTGACGAGTATCGCAATTCGATTGAGAAAG
>JAFUXZ010000196.1 GCA_017470795.1 Paludibacteraceae bacterium | reverse complement strand
TTCTCGATACTCCTCTCATGGGGGCACAACTTCATGCCGCTCACGAAGTTGTTCTTCAACTACTTCCCGATGTACAATAAGTTTCGCGCGGTAGAGTCAATCCTGATTGTGGCCGAGATAACGATGCCGTTGCTGGGATTCCTCGCACTGGACGCAATACGTCGGCAGACCTTGTCGCCCGGGCGTGTGCGTAGAGCCGTGTATATCTCGGCAGGCGTGACGGGAGCAATCTGTCTGGTGTTCGCACTGTTCGGAGGCAGCATGTTCGACTTCACGTCTGACTATGACAATCTGCCCGACTGGCTGCTCCCGGCACTTCAGGAAGACCGTGCCTCCATGCTCCAGGCCGACGCTTGGAGGTCACTGCTGTTTATTCTGCTGGGCGCAGGGCTGACATGGCTCTACGCAGAGCAGAAACTGAAGACGCAATGGTTCGGTCTGGCCTTGACGGCCCTGATTCTTGCCGACATGTGGCCTGTGAACAAACGCTACTTCAACAACGACAACTTTGAAAAACGCAGTAAAATAGAACGTGCAGCCTTCGCCATTGAACCTTACGAACAGGAAATCCTGAAGGATAGCGGGCATTTCCGCGTACTCAACCTGACAGACAACACCTTCAACGAAGCCCGCACGAGCTATCGCCTGAAATCCATCGGGGGCTACTCGGCTGCCAAACTCCGCCGCTATCAGGACCTCATTGACCAGCACATCGCACCCGAAATCAATCCGCTCTTCCAGAGCATCAGCACAACCAACGGCAACCTTGCCATGCAACCCGGTGACAGCATCTATCCTGTGCTGAACATGCTGAACATGCGCTATGCCGTCGTCCCGCTCCAAGACGGGAGCAAGACTCCGGTGCTTAACCCCTATGCGATGGGCAATGCGTGGTATGTCGACAAACTTCAGGTGGTCGAGAATGCCAATGCAGAGTGTGACGCACTGCGTCAGATAGACCTGCGCACCACAGCGGTGCTGGACCGTCAGTTTGCCTCCTATGCTGAAGGGCGTGAGCTGATGGAGCATGACTCTGCCGCATCGGTAACGCTGACAACCTACACGCCCGAATACATCGAGTATGATGCTGTCTCGGCGCACGACGGCACCATCGTATTCTCGGAGATTTATTATCCCTATGGCTGGAAGGCTCTGATAGACGGCCGGCCGGCTGAGCACTTCCGCGTCAACTACCTGCTGCGTGCACTGAACGTCCCGGCCGGTGAACATCATATCCGGTTTGAGTTCCGGCCGGAGAGCGTAGAGCGCGGCAACAGACTGTCCGTGATCTGCATAGGCATTATGCTGCTTACACTGATAGCCGCAGTGGTCATGCAGATCAAATCCACCAGAAAAACCGAAATCAACGAATAACAACCACATCTTTATCACACACAAACCATGCAACTACCCAAAAACATCCGTTACATCGGCGTCTATGCGCCGGAGGTAAATATCTTTGAGAATCAGTATCCGGTCTGCGGCATGACGTACAACTCGTATGTCATCATGGACGAGAAAGTTGTCGTAATGGACACGGCAGACGCCTGCGTCACCGACCGCTGGATGGACAATCTAAAAGCCGCTTTGGAAGGGCGGAAGGCTGATTATCTGGTCGTGTCGCACATGGAGCCAGATCATGCAGCCAATATCGGCAGGCTGATTGAGCTGTTTCCGGATATCACAATCGTATGTTCAGCCAAGGCGCAGGTGTTCATCAGTCAGTTCTACAATCAGCAGACGGCAGACAAATGTCAGGTTGTCAAAGAGGGCGACACGCTCAGTACAGGCAGCATGACGCTCAAATTCATCATGGCTCCGATGGTTCACTGGCCGGAGGTGATGGTAACTTACGTACCGGAGTGCAGACTGCTCTTCTCGGCTGATGCGTTCGGGCGCTTTGGTGACAATGATGAGTCGTCGGCATGGACAGACGAAGCGCGGCGATACTACTTCAACATCTGCGGTAAGTACGGCAATCCGGTCAGCACCCTGCTCAGGAAAGCTGCGGCACTTGATATTCAGACTATCTGCCCGCTTCATGGTCCGGTGTTGACGGAGCATCTGGAGCAGTATGTCACGCTCTATCAGACATGGAGTCAGTACAAGGCTGAGACCGACGGGCTGCTTGTCGCTTATGCATCGATTCATGGCAATACGGCGCGTATCGTCAACTCGATGCTGCGAGACATGCTCCATGAGGCCGGCATAGAGGCGCATTATGTCGACCTGACCCGTACGAGCGTGTCAGAGGCCATTGCGCAGGCTTTCCGCTATCCGAAAGTGCTGCTCGCAGCCTGTTCGTATGATGCCGGCCTGTTTCCTCCGATGGAGGACTTCCTGATGCATCTGCGTGCCAAAGGGTATTGCAACCGCGTCGTCGGTCTGGTTGAGAACGGCTCGTGGGCTCCCAGTGCAGGCAAGACAATGCGTGCGTTGCTTGAGCAGATGAAGGATGTCAGCATCGTTGACCCGATGGTGACCATCAAGTCTACACTCTCGGCAGAGTCGGAGGCTCAACTCCGCCTGCTGGTTCAGGCCCTGAAAGCCTGACGCGCCGGCCGCATCTGCCGGGTGTGCTACCCGGTGCGGCCTGATGCAGCATCATAATTATGGAGCGGACCGACCTGTCAGGCGACGGGCGGTCCGCTCTGTCGTATGCAGATGCGAATCCTGACCGGGCATGGCGGAAGACGGTATGCTGCATGACAGACAATCAGGGCATGCCGGTGTGTCCGACATGCCCTGATCATTTATAAGCATCAGCCTTGTGGTTTCTTTACCAGGCAAAGAGCGGGTAGTCTTTCATGATGTTGTTGACCTCGGCGCGAACCTTGCTGATGTTCTGCTCGTTCTCGGGGTCGCACAGGACGCGGTCAATCAGTTCGACGATAGTCCCCATCAGTTCTTCTTTGGCTCCACGTGTGGTGATGGCCGGTGTGCCGAAGCGCAGGCCGGAGGTCTGGAATGGTGAGCGGGTGTCAAACGGGACCATGTTTTTGTTGGTCGTGATGTCTGCGGCTACGAGTGACTTCTCGGCCAGTTTGCCTGTGAGTTCGGGGAACTTGGTGCGCAGGTCAATCAGCATGCAGTGGTTGTCCGTGCCGCCGGAGATAACCTTGTATCCCTTGTCGATAAAGGCTTTGGCCATAGCGGCAGCGTTCTTCTTCACCTGCTGCTGATATTGTTTGAATTCGGGCTGCAGCGCTTCGCCGAAGGCAACGGCCTTGGCGGCTATCACGTGTTCGAGCGGTCCGCCTTGTACGCCGGGGA
>JAFUXZ010000195.1 GCA_017470795.1 Paludibacteraceae bacterium | reverse complement strand
GTGCCCCTCGCTGAATTTATGCCTCGTCACATGCAGCTTCTTCCCTGTGGCCATGTCGTAACTTACGGTCCGGCAGCCTTCCAGGGAGTTGACGTAGTACTTCTTTCCATCAGGATGGATGTTGACTGACTTCGGACTGTGAATGTCGGCGTCGTAGGTGACCGTATCGTAGCTGTAATGCTGCTTTTTGCCGATAAGCCGGATGACGATGGACGAATCGGGCGAGGCTGCGACGAGTCCGATTGGCGGATGGATGACGGGTAGTGAGTTTGAGCTGCCGGTGGTGGTGCTGGCGGCCTGCTGCGACCGGATGGAGACGGTCGCGACCATCAGCAAGATTGCAGCCGAAAAGAATCTGCGTGCTGAAAACATGGCATAACGTATTAAGCACTGCAAAAATACGTCATACCCGGCAGACGGGCAACCTCGGCATCGGTGCATGTTTGCGGCAGGACGCGCAGGGCAATTGTGACATTATGAAAAAAAGTGTACTTTTGCTGCGCTGTGTGCGTCCCGGCGGGATGTGCGCAGCGATTCACCTAACAGACAAGCAACAGCATCATCAACATGGCCCTCAAACAACGCATTCAGGAGCTGCTCAGCGAAGTAGACCGTTTCAAAGCCGACAGTCAAGAAGAAATCGAGGCTCTGCGTATCAAATACTTGAGCAAGAAAGGCGATATCTCTGTCTTGTTCGACGAGTTCAGGACAATAGCCAAAGAAGATAAGCGCGAAGTCGGACAGCTGCTCAACCAACTGAAGGCTGCGGCGCAAGAACGCATTGAGACGCTGCGACAGAGCATTGACAGCAAGCCTGTTGACGCGCAGACTACCGACCTCACACGCACGGCCGACCCAATCGGACTCGGTACGCGCCATCCGTTGTCGCTTGTCCGTCAGGAGATTATTGATATCTTCTCACGCATCGGGTTCAGCGTTGCCGAAGGCCCGGAGATTGAGGATGATGAACATGTGTTCACGCTGCTCAACTTTCCGCCAGAGCACCCTGCACGCGACATGCAGGACACTTTCTTTGTCAGCCGCGACCCCAACAGGGTGGCACGCGACGTGCTCCTGCGTACGCACACCAGTTCGGTGCAGACACGTGTCATGCTCAGTCAGCAACCTCCGATCCGCATCCTGAGCCCGGGACGCGTCTATCGTAACGAAGCCATCTCAGCACGTGCGCACTGCTTCTTCCATCAGGTCGAAGGCCTGTATATCGACCGCAATGTAAGTTTCGCTGACTTGCGCCAGACCTTGCTCTACTTTGCCAAAGAAATGTTTGGCGAAGACACTCAGATACGTCTTCGTCCGAGCTACTTCCCCTTCACAGAACCCAGTGCAGAGATGGATATCTCATGCAATATCTGCGGCGGCAGCGGCTGCGGCTTCTGCAAGCACACCGGGTGGGTCGAGATTCTGGGGTGCGGCATGGTTGATCCCAACGTGCTTGAGGCTTGTGGCATCGACAGCAAAGAATATACCGGCTACGCCTTCGGTATGGGCGTAGAACGCATCACGAACCTCAAATACAGAGTGAAGGATCTGCGCATGTTCTCTGAGAACGATGTGCGCTTCCTGCGCCAGTTTGAGAGCTGCTGACGCGTTCTGACCGATGCCGTCAGCACAAGGACTCATC
>JAFUXZ010000194.1 GCA_017470795.1 Paludibacteraceae bacterium | reverse complement strand
GTCGCGCAGTTGTTGGCGTTCGTCTTTGACTTTCTGCTCTTCGGCCTGAATCGGGGCAGCATCAGCGCAGGCTTCGTCCTGCTCGGCAAGGAGGGAGATGATGAGCGGGTGGGCGGTGTTGACCACGAGGTTGTACTGGTCGGGCATCTCGCAATAGAAGCTCATGCCCTGTTGCAGACGCGACATTTCCTTCATGCGGCGCATGTATTCGTCTTGCGTCACGAAGACCGGGAGTGCATCTTCGCCGACAGACTCGAAGATCACATTCAGGCTTGTCTTGTCCATCTTGGGCAGGACGGATGCAAATGCGGCGTTGAGGCCGGTGCGCTGCAGGTCGGTGAGCTCGGCCTGCTTGCGGTCTTCTTTCTTGATGAGGTTCTCTACCACGTCAGAATCCACACGGACGAATCGCGTCTTCTCCCACTTCTGCTCAAACTGGCTCATGGCGTGGATGTCGAGCGGTGAGGTGGCGAGCATGATGTTGTAGCCCTTGTCGTGAGCCCGCTGGATGTAGCTGTACTGGCTGTCGGCGTCATCGGCATAGAGAATGACGAGCTGTCCGTCCTTGTCGGTCTGCTGCTCTTTTATCAACGTCTTGTATTCATCTGCGGTGTACATCTTGTGTTCCGTATCTTCGAGGAGCATGAATTTCTCGGCGCGGTCGTAGAACTTCTCGTCTGAGAGCATGCCGTACTGAACGAAAATCCTGATGTCGTTCCATTTCTGCTCAAACTGCTGGCGGTCGTTCTTGAAGATGTCCTGCAGCGCATCGCATACCTTCTTGGTGATGTGCTGCGATATTTTCTTCACGTTCTGGTCGCTCTGCAGGTAGCTGCGTGAAACATTGAGCGGGATGTCGGGCGAGTCAATCACGCCGTGGAGCAACGTGAGATATTCGGGTACGATGTTCTCCACCTCGTCGGTGACAAACACCTGATTGCAGTAGAGCTGGATTTTATTGTGGTGCACGTCCATGTGCGGCTTTATCTTCGGGAAGTACAGGATGCCGGTGAGGTGGAAAGGATAGTCGACATTCAGATGAATGTGGAAAAGCGGTTCCTCAAACGACATGGGGTACAGCTCGCGATAGAACGACAGGTAGTCCTCGTCCTTGAGGTCGGAGGGCTGGCGGGTCCAGGCCGGGGTCGTGTTGTTGATTACGTTGTCTTCATCGGTATCCACCTGCTTGCCGTCTTTCCACTCCTTCTTCTTGCCGAACACAATCTCCACAGGCAGGAACTTGCAGTATTTCGTGAGCAGACCCTCAATCTTGCTGTCTTCGAGGAAAGATTCGCTCTCGTCGTCAATGTGCAGAACGATGTCGGTTCCGCGTTCTGACTTGATGGTCTGCTCCATATCGTAGCTCGGGCTCCCGTCACAGCTCCAGTGGACAGCCGGCTCGTCTTCGCGGTATGACTGCGAGAAGATTTCAACCTTCTTTGACACCATGAAGGCAGAGTAGAAACCGAGACCAAAGTGACCGATGATGGCCTGCGCATTGTCCTTGTATTTGTTGACGAACTCCTCAGCACCCGAGAAAGCTATCTGATTGATGTATTTGTCCACCTCGTCGGCCGTCATGCCGATACCGTGGTCGGAGACGGTGAGTGTCTTTTTCTTCTTGTCAATCGTGACGCGGACCTTCACATCGCCAAGTTCGCCCTTCACCTCGCCGACAGACGCCAGCGTGCGCAGCTTTTGTGTCGCATCAACGGCGTTAGACACCAGTTCGCGGAGGAATATCTCATGATCACTGTAGAGAAATTTTTTGATGACGGGGAATATGTTCTCACTCGTCACCCCGATGTTTCCTTTTGCCATATTATGTATGTGTTTTTATGATTTGTTGCGGTTCTTTCACGGAAGGCTTTGGTGAGCCCTTTTCCGTGTGTCAAAACCTGTGCCAATATGCCGACGCGTGACATTTTGGCAGAAGCGCCGCTTCGTCAGCCCTCAGGATACAGCAGGCGAACCAGACTGCCGTCCGTTGTGGCTCGGCTGTTGCCTGATTCGCCTGCAATGTATCAGGGGCGGAGTCAATGCTCGATGAGCATCGTCCCGTTGTGGTCGGTGATGATGACCTTCTTGCCTTGGTGAATGTATATGCCCGGCACGGTCGGCGGCTCAGCCATCCGCTGCCCCAGCATGCTATACCAATAGGGATCGTCGGTGTTGAAGACGGATGCAGGTGCACCCTCACCGTCTGCATCGTCGTCGAATACGACCGGCATCACGCGGCTGAAGGGAGACTGCGGCATAAGGCCGGGCTCGTCTTGCAGGTCAGAATAGAGCAGATAGACGCGGTTGTGGCGCACGTAGAGGTTGTTGCGCCTCCAGTCAGAAGACTCATCGCGATAGTACCACTCATCTTCAATGTTGTCAAAATCGGGATCGAGATACCAGTTGTGGTTGATGTTGCGATAGAAGCCCACGGGGGTGTACTCACCGTCTTCGGTCATGCACTGTCCGAAAACATAGACTACCTGCTTGGCTGTCGGACCGGCTCCCAGACTCGTAACGGAATCGTAGGCCTGATTCATGGCAAGCTCCTGCTCCAGATAGGTGCCACTGGCTATCGTGCTGTCCTCCGAGTTCCGAATCTGCATGGCAATATCGGAAGAGGGCTGGACATTGGGCAGCGTCATGGTGATGTACTTGTACTCGTTGCCATACACATCCATACCTGCGTGTACATACTCGTCAGAGACGCGGATAATCACTCCTGTTCCGGCGGGAACAAACTGATTGCCTCGCTTGGAGGTGGTCTTCCGGTTGATTAGTTTGGTGGAGACGTAGTAGGTCTTTGTGTCGTCGACGGTCGTGTTCTTGACCAGTTCGGGGACGTAGGCGTAGGCTCCGGTCTGGAGCTGAACGTCAAACGGCATGTAAAGCGAACCGTAG
>JAFUXZ010000193.1 GCA_017470795.1 Paludibacteraceae bacterium | reverse complement strand
GCCCAGTTCGTGCGACATGGTGACAATGCATCGGACGCAGAAGCGGTTGTTCTGGTGGAGCAGTTTCACGAACAGGTCTTTCCGCACCATGTACACAATGGCGGTCTCGATCGCGCGCACCGTAGTGTTGTACCGGTCGCCGGCAATCACGGCCCTGTAGGCAAACAGGTCGTATGGCTTCTGCATGCGGATAATCTGCGAACGTCCTGCTCCTTCTTTGAACAACTTAATCTTGCCGGTGATGAGCACCATGATGTGTGTCGGCATATCGCCCTCATGGTGTATAATCTCGTTCTTGCGGAATACGGGTGTCTTGATGTTCTTCTCGACCTACATCCGTTCTGATTCAGTCCGCGTTTCCCATAACGGAGAAACATCCCACATCTTCACAAGGTCGTGCTTAACCATTCTCTGTGACATATCTGATACCTTGATTTTAATACCTGTCCGGGTTAGTGGCGGCTAAATTACGACTTTTTTTTATTTTTTCAATGTTTTCTGGACAAATGGGGTTGGGGCCATCCGCTCCCCTGAATGCGTTCGGGCGCAATGCGGATGCGTCTTTCGTGCTGCTGTGGGAGTCGTGGCAGATGGCGTGTGGGCTTTCGTCCCGGCAGGCTGCCTGCGTGAGTCCGGTGTTGTCAGGCCTGACTCTGCAGCTGGTCTTGCAAACTGAAACCTGTCGGCTTGCTTTTAAGACCGTTCTGTGGCGGCAAAGCGTGTCGGGATGCGGTTTGAGCGATAGATTAAAAATGTTTAACTTTGCGCTCCTTGTGACTCCGACCCGTTTTTATGGACGAGAAGAAAATATATCTTGCTCCGATGGAAGGCGTAACCGACCCGGCATTTCGTCTGATGTGTAAGCATTTTGGTGCTGACAGGGTGTATTCTGAGTTCGTCTCGGCGGAGGCATTGGTGCGCAGCGTGAAGACTACCGAGCGCAAACTGACCATCAATGAGGCCGAGCGTCCTGTGGCCATACAGCTGTATGGGCGGGAGCCGGAGGCAATGGCTGAAGCCGCGCGGATTGTGGAGCAGGCGGCTCCCGACCTGATAGATCTTAACTTCGGCTGTCCGGTGAAGAAGGTGGCCGGCAAGGGTGCCGGGGCAGGTCTGCTTCGCGATGTGCCGAAGATGATGGCAATCACACGGGCGGTGGTGCAGGCTGTACGTGTCCCCGTAACGGCCAAGACACGTCTGGGCTGGGATGCAGATCACAAGATTATCGTCGAGCTGGCTGAGCAGTTGCAGGACTGCGGCATCCGGGAGTTGGCAATACATGGGCGGACACGCTCGCAGATGTATACCGGTGAGGCCGACTGGGCGCTTATCGGAGCGGTGAAGAACAACCCGCGCATGCATATTCCGATCATAGGCAACGGCGATGTGACGACGCCCGAACGGGCAGCAGCGTGTTTCGACCGATACGGAGTAGATGCCATCATGGTGGGACGGGCTGCGATAGGACACCCGTGGATTTTTCAGCAGATGAAACACTTCCTGCAGACAGGGCAGTCCATGCAGGAGCCCGACTTCGACTGGCAGCTTGAAGTGCTTAAGAGGCAGGTGGATGACAGCATACGCTGGTGTGGAGACGAGCGAAAGGGTATCCTTCATGCTCGCCGGCATCTTGCAGCATCACCAACGTTTAAGGGGATTCAGAACTTCCGGAAGACACGCGTCGCAATTCTTCAGGCCGACTCGCGCCAAGAGCTTTTTGAAATCATAGACCATCTGTCTGACTCGCGCCAAGAGCTGCAGGAACCCACAGACATTCAGTCCGGTCAGCGCCCCGGAGCTGACTGCGCAGACACACCATGAGGAGTCCTGACGCCGGCAGTGCAGGTCGTCCGGATTGTTTCCCAACACAGAAATCAAGTCTTTGCTAATTTATAAAGATATGAAACTAAAACATTTATCACTTATCACACTGACCATTATGATGGCATCGTGCGCAACCTCATCCAAGCAGTCAGAACCAGAACCGCTTGGAATGGGCATCAGACTCGAAAATCTTGATACGACCGTATCTCCACAGCAGGATTTTTACCAATTCGCCTGTGGAGGATGGATGCAACTCAATCCGCTTACCGATGAGTACTCACGCTTCGGGTCATTTGACAAACTCGGTCTCAAGAGTCAGGAAGATGTCAAATATATTGTCGACAGCCTGTCCCGTCAGGAGAATCCCTCAGGCAGCATTGAGCAGAAGATCGGCGATCTGTACAACCTCGTGATGGACTCTGTGTGCCGCAATGCCGACGGGATTCGTCCGCTGCGGCCCTATATCGACCGCGTGATGGCATGGCAGAGCAGGAGTGACATGTGGAAGGACCTCCCTGACCTGTATGTTGACGGGCTGTGCGGCATGTTTGAAGTCTATGTCGATGCAGACATGAAGTCGTCGAAGGAAAACCTGGTGCAGACGCAGCAGGGCGGATACGCCATGGGACAGCGCGAATACTATTTGGAGAACGATGAGAAGACAGCATCCATCCGGGCTCAGTATCTGAAGCATGTTGAGCGTATGTTCGGCCTCTTTGGCATCGAGAATCCGGCAGCATCAGCCCAGACGGTTCTGCGCATGGAGACAGCTCTTGCACAGGCAGCATACGACAATGTCACACTGCGTGACCCCGAGACCAACTACAACAAGATGACTATCGAACAGGCAGCCCAAGCCGTTCCGCAAATCGATTGGGATACCTATCTGACAGCCATCGGACTTCCGGAAACGAAGCAGATAGCCCTTTGCCAGCAGCCTCACATGCAGGAAGTAGGACGCATGCTGGATACGGAGTCGCTGGCCGACCTTAAGACCTACTTCGTATGGCAGATGATTGACCATCCGGCCGGGATGCTGAGCGATGAAGTGGATGAGGCCAATTTCGACTTCTACGGACGTGTTATCTCAGGCAAGAAGGCTCCTGCTCCGCGCTGGAAACGTGCTGTCAGCACCTGCAACAGCCGGCTGGGCGAGGCCGTGGGACAGATCTACGTGCGTCTCAACTTCCCTGAAGAAAATAAACAACGCATGCAGCAACTTGTCAGGAACCTGCAAGTCGCACTCGGAGAACGCATCGATGCACAGGAGTGGATGAGCGATTCGACCAAAGCCGTTGCACACGAGAAACTGGATGCCTTCTATGTCAAGATCGGATATCCCGACAAGTGGAGAGACTATACGGCTCTGGACATCAACCCTCAGGACTCCTACCTTGAGAATATCATCCGCTCCAACCGCTTTGAGACAGCCTACCAGTTTCGCTTCGCCGGCCGTCCTGTAGACCGTGACCGCTGGTATATGACTCCCCAGACCGTCAACGCCTACTACAATCCGACGACCAATGAAATCTGCTTCCCCGCAGCCATTCTGCAATATCCGTTCTTTGACATGTCGGCTGACGACGCCTTCAACTATGGAGCCATCGGTGTCGTAATCGGGCACGAGATGACTCACGGCTTTGATGATCAGGGAAGCCAGTTTGATAAAGACGGCAATCTGCGTCTGTGGTGGACAAAGGAAGACAGAGAGAAGTTTGAGGAACGCACCAAGGTGATGGCCGACTACTTCGACAGCATCTATGTGGCTCCCGGCGTACATGCCAATGGCCGCTTCACGCTCGGTGAAAACATGGCGGACCACGGCGGACTGATGGTTGCCTTCCAGGCATTTAAGAACGCTACAAAAGACAATCCGCTACCCGTAATAGAAGGCTACTCGCCCGAACAGCGTTTCTTCATGGCCTATGCGGGCGTTTGGGCCGGTAATATCCGCGACGAAGAAATCCTCTCGCGCACCAAGGCCGATCCTCACTCACTCGGACGTTGGCGTACGAATGGGCAACTGCCGCACATTGATGCATGGTATGAAGCCTTCAACGTGACGGAAGACTCGGAGATGTATGTTCCGAAGGAACAGCGTGTAACCATCTGGTAAATGATTGAAGAGTAAGCATACAGGCATGGCCGTGCAGTCTGTTGCATGCGTGCGAAGGCTCCGGCCGTGCCTTTCATAGCTGATATGACCATGATTTTATGTAACCTCTCGGTTGATTTCTCAGGACTGATTGTCGGAGTGTGCACTTTCCTGATAATCGGGATCTATCATCCGATTGTCATCAAAGCCGAGTATTACTTCGGAACGCGTTGCTGGTGGGCCTTCCTGCTGGTGGGTCTCATCACCCTTGCTGCATCGCTCTTCGTTACCAATATGATAGTCAGCATTGTCCTTGGCGTGACGGCATTCTCCAGTTTCTGGGGCATCAAGGAACTCTTTGAACAAAAGCGGCGCGTCGAGCGTGGCTGGTTTCCGCGTAATCCCAAGCGAATGCAGCGCTCGTCCTGACACGGCTTGGACCGAACCACAAAGCATCAACAGCCCCCTCATCCTGACCGGACAGTGGTCTGACGGGTCTGTTGCTGCTGTTTCTATAAGTGTGATTTTGTCTGCTTTTTCTATTAGAATGCTTTTGAGTCGGAATCAAAAGATGCGTGGTTTCGGCAAATTTCAATACCTTTGCAGTGTATAAGCCGATGTAAAACATCATACACAGATAGAAAGATGAGCAAGATGAGCCATAGAAAAACAACCCCGATAGCATTCCTTTTCCTGTTTTTGTTTTCTGTCTCGGCAGTGGCGCAGATGGTCAGTCCGGAGACACTGGCCAAGCGTGCACGGCGCAAAAACCTGACGGTAAAGGAGTGGAACACAGACGCAGGCAGCAAGACCCGCTGGCTTGACCGGCAGACGACGTACGACAGTGAAGGACGCAAGACGGAGGAGATAGAGTATACCTCATACGGCATGAAGTGGCGCGTGACTTATGAGTACGATGAGACGAGCGGTAAGGTCAGCATGGAAGTCGAATACAACGATCGCAACAAGCCTGTAAAAGTCCGTAAGTATGAATATAATACTGACGGCACAAAGCGTAAGCAGTATAACTATCTGCCAAACGGGAAACTGCAGAGCGTCAAGGTGTTCGAGTATATCTTCAGCGAATGACGGATCTCGGTCGCATACGTGATCAGCTTGGGCGTATGGATTTGATTACGCTTGATGAAATGGGCGGCATCAAACTCATGAACCGGGTGGATACCAAGTACGTGATTTCGGCAGACCGGTTGTCGGAGGTGCTGCTTCATGCGCAGTCAGACTATCGGGTGCAGGAGGTTGACGGCATACGTCTGGCACGATATGACACGCTCTACTATGATACGCTTGCGTGCGATATGTACCTGCGTCATCATGACAGGCAACTTCGTCGGCAAAAGATACGTACACGTTGCTACTGCGACTCCAATCTGTGGTTTCTTGAAGTTAAGAACAAAACCAACACGGGCCGGACAAAGAAAAAACGCATTGCGATTGATGAAGAAACATTCCGGCATCCGGAAGCATCAGCCGAAGCCGTCCATTTTCTGAAGCAGCGTTCAGAATATCCTGTTGAAGCCCTGACCCCTCATCTGCGGACCCGCTTTTATCGCATCACCCTTGTCAACCGGCAGCAGACAGAGCGTCTGACCATTGATTTGGACCTGCACTTTGAGAATCAGCGTTCACAGATGGCTGCCCAAGTGGAAAAGCTGGTGGTGATAGAGCTGAAGCAGGACGGACGATGCCCGTCGCAGATGAAGACGGCCCTGCAGGAGATGCGCATCAAACCGTTCAAGATGAGCAAATACTGTATAGGGACAGCCCTGACCCGCTCGGATATTAAAAGCAACCGCTTCAAAGGCAAGATCAGAAGAATCTGCAAACTGTGTCAGCAATCGGTCAGCCTTCAGTCGGAATTGGACACAAAGACATTGTCATAAAAATACATACATCATGATTGCCGAACAAATAACCGACATTCAACAAAATTTCCAGGAATTGGACTCCGTCAGCACAGGTGCCTTCCCTGATTTTGACCCCTCAATAGCCGATAAGATGCAGGAGATGGGCTATGAAGTGGCAGGAAACACGCTTGACTTCTTGGGTGTTCCACTGTTTGATGCCCCCAGCCTGATCAATCTTGCAGTCCGCTTCCTGTTTAACCTGCTGGTGTGCTGGCTGCTCGTTCACTTCTGTTACTATCGCAAGAGCCGTCGCCGAGATTATTACACGACCTTTATGCTCTTCAGCAGCACAATGTTTCTGCTGATCTTCCTGATGGAGAATGTGAGCATGCAGATCGGTTTTACACTTGGCCTGTTTGCCATCTTTGGTATGATACGCTATCGGACCGAGACTGTGCCAATCCGTGAGATGACCTATCTCTTCGTGATCATCGGCATATCTGTGATTAACGGACTGGCAATGACCGTGAGTTATGCCGAACTTCTAGCTACCAATCTGCTCCTGCTGCTGCTGACGGTTCTCTTTGAGAATGCCCGGTTCCTCAGACATCGCGCGTCGAAGGTGATATTGTATGAGAAGATTGAAAACATCCGGCCGGAGCGCCGCGGCGAGTTGATTGCAGACATCGAACAGCGCACAGGCATCAAGGTAGAGAGCCTTGAGATTGGACATGTCGACTTTTTGCGCGACGTGGCATATATTAAAATTTATTACAACGACAATCAGGCTGATTCAGCATTCGGGAACGCTACCAAACTCAAGCAAATGGGAGTGGATGAGTAATGTGTTGCTCCCTCCATTGGAAAATCAGAACCTCGTAAATGTACAACAGGCTAATCATATTGATTGTGGCGTGCGTGTTTCATGCCTCCCTTCTGGCACAAACGCATACACTGGCCTATAGCCCTGACACCTCTGTCGTGCAGACGGCAGCACAGCTGCGCATTGAAGGCGGAGTGACAAAGCGTTTTGGCAGACATCTCTCTATCGGCTTGGAAGAGGAACTTCGATTGGGTACATCCGGATTTAAGCGCAGCTATACCGAGTTGAAGACTTCGTACAACTTCAATAAGAACTTCAAGGCAGGTGCGTTTTACTCTTTCATCTTGATTAACGGATCAAATCGGTGGAAGACGCGTCATCGCATCGGACTGTCAGCCACCGCGTCGGTCAGAGCCGGCCGATTCAGATTCTCTCTGCGTGAACGGCCGATGCTCTCTCTGCGCACAGACAGCATCAATACGGAGGAAAAGAATCGTGTCAACTGGTCGCTCCGGTCCAGACTCATGATGGAGTATAACATCCGTGAGTACCACCTCAAACCCTACCTGTCGGTGGAGGTGGGCAACACGCTGAATGCGAAACGTATCAGTGGCGTTTACAATGCAATCGAGTATGCGTGGGCAGGCAATTATATTGATAAACTCCGCCCGACGATAGGCCTGAAATGGACGTATAAGCGTATGCACGAATTCGATTTCTTCTACAAGCTTGACTATGACTATGACCGTGACTACAATATCAAGAAGAAAAGCAAGAAACTGGAAGTGGTCAGACAGACGATGTATACCCATGTGATTGGTGTCGCTTATCGGTTTAACAAGCGTTGATGACACAGATAAAGACAGTAGATTAAAAGACATTCGATGATGATGAGAAAGACTATTGAACTTTTACTTGCACTTGTGACAGTTGCTTTTGCTGCGTGCTCTGATGAACCATCGCAGCGTGAGGCATCCTCAGGAAATGCTGCTTCAGGCAATGGGAATTCGAGTGATGGGACTTCTGATAAAGACCGGGGGGCAACGCTGGAAATAACAGAGATGCCTTCGACGCTCGTGCCGGCAACACTGTGGAGCGAGACGGAAGATACAGAGGATTACGATACGGATCAGTCTGTTGACATCAACAGTGAAGACTATATCGAATCGACTTCCTTTGGCGAGACAATCCGGGTCGTCTGGGACGGACTCTCTGCAAGTGTGACAGGACAAGTCGACGGCGTGACAGTCAGTCAGTCGGCCGGTGATGTGATTGTTCATTCTGCGGCTCAAGGCGTGAGATACGTTTTAAGCGGAACATGTTCCGATGGGATGTTCAAAGTGTATAGCGACTATAAGTATG
>JAFUXZ010000192.1 GCA_017470795.1 Paludibacteraceae bacterium | reverse complement strand
TCTTTCGGTAATATCCATATATAAAGGTCATTTAGCACCTGCTTCTCCGTGCATCGTGCACGCAAAGGCATGCACATCTGCCAAGCAGGAAAACATATTGTCAAAACAATCATTGCTGCCGACAGCGCTCCTGTCGGTCTGTACAACGTCATCGCAAATTAAGAGAAAATTATCCGACCATGCAAGTAGGAGCCGTTTCTCCTATATGCTGAAAGGAGCACACACAATCGACCACTCTATGGCATGCTTATTCCTCTATCACAACACAAAAGCATGTTTAATAACACATCTAAACTCCTTTTCACAAGAAAAACATCTTTTATACCTTTGTGCAAACAGAAGAAAGCAATCAGAATAGTCAAATAAACATCATCATGAAAAAACATTTTATCATCTTCACCCTGTTCTTTGGCATGATTATATCCTCCTGTCATGAGGAGCTGCAGCAATTTGACCATGACAAATACAACCACTCCCGACAAGAGTTGACAGACTACTTTTGTCCATATACCGACGGACAGATTTTGACATACATTACCGATGATTGCTCAGACACCTTGGTTGTGACTCCGGAGATACAGATATTCATAAACACGAATCTTTGTGTAAAGTGCGGTTCGGTCTCGCAAAGTCTGTGCTATCTGGTAATACAAGGAACGAGTGCAAGAGGGAAAGACATACAGTTGGAAATTAAGTACATAAGCGATTATAACGACGAACGCCTGACACCGGACAGTTATTGGCAGGATTTCGTGTGCCTCATCGGTATAGATAGGATTTCCGTTCTGGAATCCACCATCCGGCTGACCACTTACGAACTGCCTGACGAATTGTATTTCGAGGATAATAGCAGTACAAAGATGGCACATCTTGTCAAGGGGGTAGGAATAGATCAATGGGTAGACGAAGCAGGCGATACATGGCATTTGCAAGCCACGAAGTCGCACATGACTCATGGCTCCAATAGCAACTGATACTCTCGCTTGAGGGTCTTAACACTTTTGTCCGGGATTATATTCCACATCTGCATCTCTATAATACATCGCACCGCATTGCAGAATATCTTGAGGAAAGAGGCCGGAGAGACTTTTCTGCGACCTTCTCCAGTAGCAATCTGCCAACCTAAAGAATCCGTCTTGACGCAGCCGCGAGCTTCGTTCAGACGGATTTTTTGTCCTGCATCCTGCACCCGCAGAGTCTGCCATCCTGATGCTTTCCCGGCCCCATGTCTGACAGCAACGGTATCGGCAAGCATGCCGGCTGACTGCAGCCGACAGCGCTGATATGCCGCTAATGCATCGGTTTGCACACAGCCGTCGGAGGTAATGTGAGGTATAGTGTCGGGCAAATCATCTACAGGACACGCACACAGCCGGTCTGCATCCACATTGCACAAGACGGATTTTTGACGTACCTTTGCAGGTTGTTGACGACGACCTGTCCGGGCAGAAAAAGCCGTCATGCGGCACGCCACCGAGCAGGTCTCCGTCCTCTGCAAAAAGAAAACTTACCAACTTAAAAAAACTGCTGAACGCATGATTTCACCACTTGCATACATACATCCCGGGGCACAGGTTGCCCCGACGGCACAGATTGATGCCTTTGCCTACGTTGACGACAACACTGTTATTGGCGAACGCACGCATCTTATGCCACACACCACAGTCCTGAACGGTGCACGCATCGGAGCCGACTGCAGGCTGTTTCCGGGAGCCGTTGTGGGAGCCATTCCGCAAGACCTGAAATACAAGGGCGAAGAGACGATTGCCGTCGTTGGCGACAGATGCACGCTGCGCGAGTGCGTGACCGTCCATCGCGGGACGGCATCAAAGGGCCAGACCGTCATCGGGTCTGACAATCTGATTATGGCATACAGCCACGTGGCTCACGACTGCATACTCGGGTCGCACATCATCATGTCAAATGCCACACAGCTGGCCGGCGAGGTGGAGGTAAGCGACTGGGCCATCATCGGAGGCGGATCGCTCGTGCACCAGTTTGTACGCATCGGTCAGCATGTGATGATACAGGGAGGCAGCCGCGTCACCAAAGATGTCCCGCCATTTGTGCTGGCAGGTCGTGAGCCGGTAAGCTATGCGGGCATCAACAGCGTTGGGCTGCGCCGCCGCGGATTCAGCAACGATCAGATTGTAGGTGTTCAGGACATCTACCGCATCATCTTCCAGCAGGGATTCAACACGACCCACGCAGTGCAGATGGTTGAAGACGAACTGCCGCAGACAGCAGAGCGCGACCTGATAGTAGACTTCATCAAGAACTCACCACGCGGCATCATCAAAGGATACGACCGCTGAACAGAGCCGGCGGCGACACCCTTATTTGCAACTGACATCAAACAAACAACATGGCAGAAGATACGACACGAAGCCTCAACTTCATTGAGGCGATTGTAGAAAACGACATCAAGAACGGAGTGAATGACGGACGGATTCAGACACGCTTCCCGCCCGAGCCCAACGGATACCTGCACATCGGACATGCCAAAGCCATCTGCATGGACTTCGGCATCGCACAAAAATATGGCGGTGTGTGCAACCTCCGCTTTGACGACACCAACCCCGTCAAGGAAGACGTAGAATACGTCGACTCCATCATGGAGGATATCCGCTGGCTGGGCTACGAATGGGGCAATGTCTACTACGCATCTGACTACTTCCAGCAGCTCCATGACCTCGCCGTCCGGCTCATCAAGGAAGGCAAAGCCTACGTTGACGAGCAGACTGCCGAACAGATAGCCGAGCAAAAAGGGACTCCCACACAGCCCGGCACGGAAAGCCCCTATCGCAACCGCCCGATTGAAGAAAACCTTGAACTCTTCGCCAAGATGAATGCCGGTGAGATAGAAGACGGCCGCATGGTGCTCCGGGCAAAAATCGATATGGCCAATCCCAACCTGCACTTCCGCGATCCAATCATGTACCGCATCATCACCACGCATCCTCACCATCGGACAGGTACAACGTGGAAGGCCTACCCGATGTACGACTTCGCCCATGGCCAGAGCGACTACTTCGAAGGCGTCACTCACTCCATCTGCACGCTCGAGTTTGTCGTACACCGCCCGCTCTACGACTGGTTTATCGACCAGTTTGCCGACACTGACTACCGCCCGCGTCAGTATGAGTTCAACCGACTCAACATCACCTACACCGTGATGTCGAAACGTAAGATGCTCCAACTCGTTAAAGAAGGTGCCGTTGCAGGATGGGACGACCCGCGCATGCCAACCATCTGCGGCCTGCGCCGACGCGGATACACACCCGCAGCCATCCACCGCTTCATTGACCTAATCGGCTACACGAAAGTCGAGGGCATGATTGACGTCGGGCTGCTCGAACACTGTTGTCGCGAAGACCTCAAAGCCACCACGCCGCGCATCATGGCAATCATGAACCCGGTCTCACTGGTTATAGACAACTATCCGGAAGGACAGACTGAGATCCTCACCCTTGAGAACAATCCCGACAACCCCGAACTGGGCAGCCGCGAACTCCCGTTCAGCCGCAACCTGCTCATCGAGCGCGACGACTTCATGGAGAACGCCCCAAAGAGTTTCTACCGCCTGAGCGAAGGACGCGAGGTACGACTCAAAGGAGCCTGCATCGTACGCTGCACCGGCTGTGAGAAAGATGCTGAAGGAAACGTGACGGTCGTACACTGCGAATACATCCCCAACACCCGTACCGGCGAGTCAGACTGCAACCGCAAAGTCAAGAGCACCATCAACTGGGTCGATGCAGACAACTGCGTAGATGCCGAAGTACGCTTGTACGACCGCCTCTTCAAGGAAGAAAATCCGGCAGCCTATGAAGGAGACTTCCACGACCTGCTCAATCCGGAAAGCCTGAAAATTGCCAAAGGAGTCAAACTCGAAGCCGGCATGAAGAACGCTCAGCCTATGCAGCGCTTCCAGTTCCAGAAAATCGGTTACTTCTGCGTTGACAAAGACGCCGATGCAGACCATCTGATTTTCAACCGCACCGTCTCACTCAAAGACAACAACTACAAGTAAGGCTCTTCAGACAGCGGACACAACCCCTGCAAGTCTACACGAAAGCGACATTTGCCCAAGCATCAGAGCAAATGCCGCTTCCTGATTATCACCACTCAAAAACTTGCTATTTCAGGCGGTTTCACTATCTTTGCCACACAGCAAAACAACGAATAACATATCATTCTGACAATGAAATTTATCGGCATCATCCCCTCTCGCTACGCATCAAGCCGCTTTCCCGGCAAACCACTGGCCGACATCAAAGGCAAACCCATGATTCAACGCGTATATGAACAGGCCCGACTCGTGCTTGACGATGTATGCGTCGCCACCGATGACGAGCGTATCTACAACGCCGTACAATCGTTTGGCGGACAAGTCACCATGACCTCAGCACAGCACCGCTGCGGCACCGACCGATGCTACGAAGCCTATCAGAACATTCATTCAGATGCCGATGTGATTATCAACATTCAAGGCGACGAGCCTTTCATTCAGCCGGAACAGATACGCGCCATCATGGCGTGCTTCGACACACCGCAGACCCAGATAGCAACCCTTGCCAAGCCTTTCACACAAGAAGAAAGCTTCGACGAACTGGAAAACCCCAATACGCCCAAGATTATCTTCTCGCAGAAAACCGGCAATGCCGTCTACTTCAGCCGTAGCGTGATACCCTACAAACGCGGCACCGACCGCTCTGACTGGATGAAACAGCACCAATACTACCGGCATATCGGAATGTATGCATACAGGGCAGACATACTTGCTCAGATTACCCAAATGGAACAGACACCACTCGAACTGGCCGAGTCGCTCGAACAACTACGCTGGATTGAGAACGGCCTGCAGATACGTGTCGGTGTCTGCGAAACGTACAGCATGGGCATTGACACTCCCGCCGACCTGGAAGCGGCTATCAGACACCTCAATCTCTAACCTGCCTCATACGCACAAAAAGAACAACCACAACATGTCCAGACAAATCACCATTGCGCTCATAGCCATCAGTATCATCGGCATCATGAACACCTCATGCAACAACACCAATGACACATCAGTCGCAGACAACCCCTTCTTCGAAGTCTACAACACCCCGTATGGTGTTCCGCCATTTGACCAGATTCGCGACGAGCACTACCTACCGGCATTCATCGAAGGAATCAGACGCGACAGCATTGAGATTGAAGCCATCGCCTACAACATCGAAGAACCGACTTTCGAAAACACAATAGCCGCCCTTGACACCACCGGACGCATGCTCAACCGCGTCGAGGCCGTATTCTTCAACCTGCAGTCAGCCAAGACCAATGCCGTGATGGACTCCATCGCCGAGCAGATTATGCCCCTCATTACCGAACATGAAGACAACACCCTGCTCAACGAACAGCTGTTCAGTCGCGTCAAGACCGTTTACGACCGGCGCGAATCACTCGGTCTGACACCCGAGCAGCTACGCCTGACAGAAGAAACATACAAGACCTTTGTGCGCAGCGGTGCCGAACTGAATGAAGACCAGAAAAACCGTCTGCGTGAAATCAACAAGCAGCTCGGACTGCTCGACTTAAAATTTGCCGCCAACGTTATGGCCGACGTCAAGGCCTATCAACGCTTCGTAACCGACACGGCCGAACTTGCAGGCCTGCCGGAAAGCGTCAGAGAAGCCGCCGCCCTCGACGCCAAAGAGGCAGGTCATGAAGGCGAATGGCTGTTTACGGCCAAGAAGTCGAGCTTTATCCCCGTGCTGCAATACAGCAGCAACCGCACCCTGCGACGCGAACTGCTCACCGCATACTCCCTGCTCGGCAACAACGGAAACGATAACGACAACAAACAAGTCATCAATCAGATTATGAAACTGCGTGTCGAGAAGGCACAGCTGTTCGGTTTCAAGACCCCCGCAGCATACATCCTCGATGACACCATGGCCAAAACACCAGAGGCCGCATACGACCTGCTCATGAAAGTATGGCAACCCGCACTGAACCAAGCCAAGAAAGAAGCTGCCATGCTGCAGACCATCATGAATGAAGAAGGTCGGGGAGAGAAACTGGAGGCATGGGACTGGTGGTATTACGCTGAGAAACTGCGCAAGCAGCAATATGACCTTAACGAAGACCAGCTCACGCCCTACTTCGAGATTAACAATGTCCGGCAAGGAGTATTCGGACTTGCCACCCGCCTATATGGACTACAATTCAAGAAGTTGGAAAACATGCCTGTATATGACAAAGATGTAGAAGTCTTTGAAGTTCTTGACCATGACAGCACACACCTCGGCATCCTCTATACAGACTACTATCCGCGCGACGGCAAGCGTGCAGGAGCATGGATGGAAAATATCTCACGCCAATACAATGAGAACGGCTGCGATATACGTCCGGTAATCATCAACGTCGGCAATCTAACCAAACCTACGGCCGACAAGCCCTCATTGCTCACTATGGATGATGTGGAGACACTCTTTCACGAGTTCGGGCACGCTCTGCATGGTTTGATGTCACGTGTCAACTACGCGCGCCTGTGCAGCCCAAACGTTTCGCGCGACTTTGTCGAAATGCCATCGCAGGTGATGGAAAACTGGTGCTTCACACCCGAAGTGATGAGCACATACGCATTCCACTACAAGACCGGAGAACTTATGCCCGACTCCCTGATAGAGAAGATACAGCATTCGCGCACATTTAATCAGGGATTCATCACGACTGAGCTCATTGCCGCCTCTATTCTTGACATGGACTATCACATGCGCTCCACCATGGACGACATCGATGTTGAAGCCTTCGAGGCGGCATCCATGAAGCGCATCGGACTTATCCCTGAGATACTTCCACGCTATCGCAGCACCTACTTCAACCACATCTTCACAACAGGATATGAAGCCGGATACTACAGCTACACATGGTCAGCAGTCTATGATGCTGATGCATTTGCGGCATTTCAGGAGACTGGCGATGTGCTGAACCCGGAGATGGCGGATAAATTCAGGAAAAACATTTTGGAGCGGGGCAATACGCTGGAGCCCATGCAACTCTACAAAGACTTCCGCGGGCGCGACGCAGATCCGGCCTTCCTGCTGAAACGTAAGGGGTTTAACTGACCGGCCGCAACCGGCTGTTAGCCTGCCGGACACAGGACACTGCCTTCGTCATTTCTCATACATCACAAATTGCATCATGGACTTTAATCGCGTTACCCCCATAAGCTTCGGACTGGCCATTCTCCTGTGTCTGGCCATGTGGGTACCCGATTGGGTTGAGACTGACGCACAGGCAACATACTACACACTCAGCACGACCTACCAGATAACCGTCAGGATACTCCCGGCATGGCTTTCCGTGATGACAATGCTGCTCGTTACTGCCAATGCCTTGCTGTTGTCTCAACTGTTCTTCAAGGCCGATGTCAGCCGGACGCGTGTCTTCCTGCCAAGTTTTGTGTACGCGCTGACATTCAGCGCACTGCGCCCGTACCACACAGAGCCTGTCATGCAGCTAAACATCACGCTGGTTCTTGCCACAACGTTCTGCCTCAACAATCTGTGGCAGAATAAAGACGGGGCAGAAGAATCGTTCTGCTGTGGCCTGCTGATTGCATTAGGCTATCTGATTACACCGACAACACTGTATCTGCTTCCACTTGTATGGATACTGATTGGCATACAACAGAAACGCTTCTCGGTTCGCTCAATGGCTGCAGCACTCATCGGATATGCATTGGTACTTTGGAGCCCGTTCATCATGTGGCTGTCAAATGCCGAGGTGGTCATGCCGCATGAACAGCTCGCGCTGACACTACCCGACTCTTTCCTCCCGACAGACCGACTAACCGGATATCTGTTAGGATTCTATGCTCTCGTGGCACTGATATGCTTTATAGCGTTCATACGCACAGGCTATTCCGTACCACGTGCACGGAGTCTGATGGTTTTATGTTATATCGGCCTGATACCTCTCTGTGCCATTGCCCTGCCGGGAAACAGCACGTGGCTGCTGACCCCGATTGCTGTAGTTGTCACTGTGATGGCATACAACCTGATGACGCAACAAAACCGGTGGACAACGATCTTGAGTGCCGTCTACATCACGCTGCTCATAACCTATTCGCTGTTTGGGAAGTATCTGCCGATTGATTCGGTATAACAGTTCCCCCAGCGCAAGAAGGCACAAATTCTCTAACCATAAAAAACACACAACAT
>JAFUXZ010000191.1 GCA_017470795.1 Paludibacteraceae bacterium | reverse complement strand
GGAAGTCATCGATAAACTCCTGTGTCAGACGGCGCACCTCCATATAGGCATTCATGTTAATCTCTGGAACTTCGAAGCCTGCATCCTTCAACATGGCCTGTACGGCAATGACATCCGGATGTACCTTTCCCCATGCAAGGGGTTCAACTGCGGTGTCAAGCACGTCACATCCTGCCTCAGCGACAGCCAGCATGCTGGCCATAGACAGTCCGGGGCCTGTATGTCCATGATATTGTACGATGATGTCCGGGTGATTGTCTTTTATATGCTTGACAATTTTATATAAAGACGCCGGGCGTCCGATACCCGCCATGTCTTTCAGGCAAATCTCCTGCGCCCCACCGGCGATGAGTTCTTCGGAGAGGGCGATATAATAATCGGCCGTGTGCACCTGCGAATAGGTGATGCACATGGTGGCCTGCGCTGTCATTCCTCCTTCTTTGGCATATTGAATCGACGGAATGATATTGCGTGTGTCATTCAGACCGCAGAAGATACGCGTGATGTCTACCCCTTGTGCATGCTTCACTTTGTACATCAGACGGCGCACATCTGCCGGGACAGGATTCATACGCAGTCCGTTCAGGCCACGATCCAGCATGTGTGTCTTGATGCCGACTTCGTTGAATGGCTTTGTAAATGCACGTACAGCCTTGTTTGGGTTCTCACCATAAAGCAGGTTCACTTGTTCAAATGCACCGCCGTTAGTCTCCACACGTGCAAAGCATCCCATGTCAATGATGGCCGGAGCCACTTTTACAAGTTGGTCGCGGCGTGGCTGGTACTTTCCTGACGACTGCCACATGTCACGGTAAACGAGACTGAACTGAATTTTCTTTTTCATAACATTCTCTTAAAATGGATTCGATGGTATTTGGTATTTAAGATGTTATCAGCGTGTGTCTGCCACCACTGAAGTTATTCGCAGCAAAGATATGTCTTTTTCTTATTAGTGCAAGCGAACGGGCTTTTTTCTTTTGTCAGTCAGGAACATGTCCGTGCTGCAGGGAGGTGGCATAAAGCAGGGAGGCCGCCTTGCCGACGACCTCCCTGTTGATTGTGTTGTATCAGTAACTCATTACCGGTTCCATTTCTTTAGCCTGATCTATCATTTTCTGAAGTTCATTGGCTGTAGGAACGCGGCGTGTGAGCTTTTTCTCTGCGTTAACTTCCTGCATCTTTGCGGCAAGGTTGGCTGCCACGCGGTGTCCGAATTCCTTAACGGTGTCGACACCCGATGCCTCAAGCAGTTCTGCGAATTGAGGACCTACACCATTGATGAGATAGAGGTCACAATGATTGGCCCATTTGAGGATAAGTTTGTCGCTGATCCCTGTCTCGGCGGCCAAAGCCTTACGGCCTGCAGGTTTTGCACATTTCTCCAGCAGTTCGCTTGCCTTGTTGATTCCGACTGCGATGAGTTTCTCTGCGTACACGTCGCCTACACCTTCGATGTCAATTACTTTGTAGTCCATTTCTTATTAGAATTAAAGTTAACAGTATGATTTCATTTAGGCAAATTTACATAAAAGTATTGGATGTTGCAAACATTCGTCCATGTCTCTCTCATGCACCGGTCTGCACCCGCGTCCCGTTTTTTGTTCATGCATGCTCCTTGCTCTGCCGACGCAGCCACCAGAAGAATCCGCAGGTTGCGATAAGATCTGTCACGGCGGCTATGACATGTGCAACCCAACGGTGCTGCGGTGCAAGGTCAAATCCTTCGGGAGCGATGAAGATGTATCCGGTGGTCACCATGGTCATGAACACGGCCGGGATGAGGCATATCCAGTAGCATCGGTGCTGGCGGGCGAGATAGATGGCTCCTGTCCACAGCACGATAGTGGCTATCGTCTGGTTAGACCACGAGAAGTAGCGCCATACTGCGGCGAAGTCAACCTGCAGAAGCACGAACACCAGCACAAACAGCGGGACGGCTATCAGCAGCCGTTTTCTGACGCTCCGCTGTTCCCATCCCAGCAGGTCGGCCACGATGAGCCGGGCCGAGCGCAGGGCGGTGTCACCGGAGGTAATCGGGGCGGCCACGACACCCAGCACGGCCAGTATGCCGCCAACAATGCCGAGCCAGTCGTTGGAGATGGTGCTTACCACGTCAGAGGCGGTGTTGGGGTGTGTCTGTGCGAACAGGTTCAGACCGTCAATACCGCCGAAGAAGGTGCCGGCAGCAGCGGCCCAGATAAGCGCTACGATGCCTTCTGCCACCATCGCGCCATAGAAGATGCGGCGTCCCTGCCGTTCGTTGGTCAGGCAGCGTGCCATGAGGGGCGACTGTGTTGAGTGAAATCCGCTCACGGCTCCACAGGCAATGCTGACGAACATCATCGGAAAGATCGGATAGCCATCCGGATTATGATTGGCGATGTCTGACGCGCGGAACACCTCCGGCATATCGGCTGCATGTCCCAGCAGCATCGCGCCGCCGATACCTACGGCCATGATGAGCAGCGCCGCCCCAAAGATCGGATAGAAGCGGCCGATGAGCTTGTCTACCGGCAACAGGGTTGCCAGTATGTAGTAGACAAAGATGATGAGCGTCCACAGCGGCAGGCTCAGTGAGGGCAGCATGCCATGAAGCAGCCCGGCCGGACCGGAGGTAAACACGGCCGTCAGCAGCACGAGCAGCACGATGGAGAACAGGCGCATGAAGTAGCGCATGCCGCGCCCCATCTGCTCACCCACTATCTCGGGCATGCTCTGACCCCGATGACGGACGGACATCATGCCCGACATGAAGTCGTGCACTCCACCGGCGAGGATCGTACCGAACACAATCCACAGATAGGCCGACGTGCCGAACATGATGCCCATGATGGCACCGAAGATCGGGCCGAGTCCTGCGATGTTAAGAAACTGAATCAGGAAGATGCGCCAGCCGGACATCGGCACGAAGTCGACGCCGTCAGTCTGTGCCAGTGCGGGTGTGGTGCGCCGGGTGTCTATGCCGAACACGCGCTCAACCAGCGCGCCATAGGTGATATAGCCCACAATGAGCAGCACAAGGGCTACGATAAAACTAATCATGATGATGTGTGTCTATATGGTAGTCGTTCAGTCATGAAACTCCATCAGATAGGCTTTGATGAAGTCGTCGATGTCACCATCCAGCACGGCGTTCACGTTGCTCGTCTGATAGTTGGTCCGATGGTCTTTCACGCGCCTGTCGTCCATCACGTAACTCCTGATCTGCGATCCCCACTCTATCTTCTTCTTCCCGGCTTCTATCTTCGCGCTTTCGCGGTTGCGTTTCTCCAGTTCGAGTTCATAGAGCTGTGAGCGCAGCAGGCGCAGAGCGTTTTCCTTGTTCTTGGGCTGGTCGCGTGTCTCAGTGTTCTCGATGACGATCTCGTCGGGTTCGTTGGTGAGCGGGTTGACGAATTTGTAATGCAGCCTGACGCCCGATTCTACCTTGTTGACATTCTGTCCGCCTGCCCCCGAGCTGCGGAAGGTGTCCCATGTGACGTTGCCCATCTGGATGTCTACTTCTATAGTGTCATCGACTAAGGGGGTGACGAACACGCTCGTGAACGAGGTCATGCGCTTGCCCTGTGCATTGAAGGGGCTGACGCGCACCAGGCGGTGCACGCCGTTCTCGCTCTTCAGGTAGCCGTAGGCCATGTCACCGATGATTTTGAAGGTGACGGTCTTGATGCCGGCCTCATCGCCTTCCTGTAGGTTGGATATCTCGACTTTATAGCCATGCCGCTCACAGTAGCGCAGGTACATGCGATAGAGCATCTGCGCCCAGTCCTGTGCTTCTGTCCCCCCGGCTCCGGCCACAATCTTCAGCACAGCCGGCATCTGATCTTCGTCACGGCTGAGCATGTTCTTCATCTCGAGTTCTTCAATGGCTGAGTGAGCACGCTGGTAGGCTTCGTCAAGTTCGGCTTCTGTGATGGCCTGGTCGTGAAAGAAGTCCATCGCCAGCTGCAGCTCTTCCACTGCATTGCTCACCTGCCCGTATCCTGCTATCCAGCCTTTGAGACCTTTGACTTTCTTCATCTGTGCCTCGGCCTGCTTGGCATCGGTCCAGAAGTCCGGGTCTTGCGTGCGCAGTTCTTCTTCTTCTAATTGGATTTTCTTCTGATCGATGTCAAAGATACCTCCTCAGCGCGGACTCGCGCTCCAGCATGTCTTTGAGCTGGTCTGTCGTTACCATGGTTGTCTTTCTGTGTTTATTAGTTATACGTTCGGAGGGCAAAGATAGCATTTTTGTCGTGATGATGCGTGCTGCCCTGCAATTTGGATGTCCTATACAAAAAAAAGAGGCACCCTGTCGGGTGCCTCCACATTCAAAACAATTCATAACCTAAACGCGTATCTCTACGGGTAGTTAGGCTATTTTCTTTTTATCTGACAACCTTCAGCGTCTGTGCTTCGGCCTTGATGACGTACATGCCGGCCGGCAGCAGGTTGAGGTTGATGTCTTCACGGGTGGTCATGAGCATCAGGCCTGCAGCGTTGTAGATGCGTGCCTCTGTGCCGTTCATGACGCGCACGATGTTGCCCTCGATGCGGAGAGCATCGGCGCTGAGGTCTGTCAGGCCGGTAGCCTGATTGGGAGGCAGGACGGTGAGCGTGTAGTCCTGTTTGGTCGTGCCGTCAGCAGCGGTCACGGTGATGACGATGTTACCATATCCGCCGTCCAGACCGCTGTAGTCAACACTGTAGGTGGCACGGTCGTCAAGCGGGGTGACGATTACCTCGTGTGTGCTTTCTGTCCAGCGTTCGCCGTATGAACCAACGGTGTATGTGGTCTCATCAACCTTGTTGATACCGTTAGAACTCTCTACGCTGCCGACCTTGACTGCGATTTCAGTGATGGCGGTGATGTCGTTACGCGGGGTGAAGACAACCTTATAGATACGCAACATAGCTGGTCCTTCATTATCATCATTACGTGCTTGCGGATCGTTAGCATCAGGGATATAACCTGAGATGACTACATCACCTGCCGGAACCAAGATAGCGTTGGAAGTTTTGGTAGAAGTACTGTTCGAGCCCTCGTCTGAAAGTGTTTCGTTTACTTTTACGTAACGATATGGACGGCTTCCACCCGTATTGGAGAACGTTACAGTGATTGCACCGGGTGTAGTAGTTTTCAGTGCAATGGAGTTGCCTTGGAAATAGCTTTTACCGCGAACCATGTACTCACCATTGAGCTCGATCTCAGAAGCCATTTCCTCTGTGAAGTTTTCTGTAAACGTCATGTTGTCAAGGTTGGCCATGATAACGTCAGTTCCTTTTGCAGGTGTGGAAGCGTCAGTCAACTGTAATTCTGATGTTCCCAGCTTCGACCAGTCCCAGGTGGTGGCTGCGCTGACAGGTGTGAGTTCGGTCAGGGGGACAATCTTGCTGTAGGTGAGCGTGTAGGTGGCGGTGTTCTCGCCGGCGGTGAAG
>JAFUXZ010000190.1 GCA_017470795.1 Paludibacteraceae bacterium | reverse complement strand
TGCAGCCGGCGTATTGTCAGATCAAACAAAAGTACTACCTTTGCGGCCGCTAAATGTGGGAGTGTCGTCCGCGTGGCGGCATGACCATGATTGTTCAACAAAATCTTACAAAACGTCATGTATCTGACATCTGAAAAGAAAGCCGAACTCTTTGAGACCTACGGCATCCAGAAATCGGCCACCGACACCGGTTCGCCCGAATCGCAAGTAGCATTGTTCACCTATCGTATCAACCACCTCACGGAGCACATGAAGCAGAACCGTAAGGACGTTGGCACGTCGCGCGCCTTGATTGCCCTCGTGGGCAAACGCCGCAAGATGCTCAACTACCTCAAGCGTGTTGACATTGAGCGCTATCGCGCCTGCATCAAATCGCTCGGCTTGCGTAAGTAAGACCGGTTGCATGCGATTTCGCAACGACTACCGCATCAGGCTTCTGCCCGGTGCGGTTTTTGTTTTGTCAGCGATGATGCTCCCGCCTGCTGTGCAGGAAAACCTGACTTCATGGGGCGCAGAGCCGCATTTGCAGCGAAGGTGGCGGCGGGTTCAGAGTCGTGCCGGTGCTTTCAATTCGTAACCGCTCGCGGCGTCGCTTTTGATGCGGCGGTTTGCAAATTCAAATTATAAGTTATATCTTTGGCACTATCATACTTACTTTACCTTATGTCTAATAAAGAACTACTACTGGGCGACGAGGCTCTTGCGCTTGGTGCCCTCCACGCCGGATTGACGGGCGTATACGCCTATCCGGGAACACCATCAACAGAAATCACAGAATATATTCAGCAGCACCCGCTGGCGCGTGAGCGTAACGTACACCGTGACTGGTCGGCCAACGAAAAGACAGCCATGGAAGCCGCACTCGGAGCGTCGTATGCCGGCAAGCGTGCCCTGGTATGCATGAAGCACGTGGGCATGAACGTATGTGCCGATGCCTTTGTCAACTCGGCCGTCACAGGAGCCAATGGCGGCCTGGTGGTCACGGCCTGTGACGACCCCTCAATGCACTCGTCGCAGAACGAACAGGACTCGCGTTTCTATGCAGAGTTTGCCATGACACCATGCATGGAACCGGCCTCGCAGCAGGCTGCATACGATATGATTCGTGCGGCCTATGACCTGTCGGAACGACATGGAATCCCGGTGATGATGCGCCTTACCACACGTATGGCCCACTCGCGTGCAGTGGTCAAGACGGGTGATGTCCGCGAAGAGAACAGTCTCCACTTCCCGCAGAAGCCCCGTCAGTGGGTTACGCTCCCGGCAAACTCACGCGTGCGCATCCCCGAACTGATTCAGACTTATGCAGACCTCGAGGTTGAGGCAGAGCAGATGGGATTCAACACATACACCGATGCCCCTGACCACTCGATGGGTATCATAGCCTGCGGCATCGCCTACAACTATCTGATGGAGAACTATCCCGACGGATGCCCCTATCCGGTGTTGCAGGTGCAGCAGTATCCGCTACCCAAGCAGATGGTACGCCGGATGGCACGTGAGTGCAGCAGCATCCTCGTGATGGAAGAAGGACAGCCGCTCGTTGAGCAGCGCCTGACAGGTCTGCTCGAGCTGCCGCTGCCGGTACATGGCCGCCTGGACGGCACGCTGCCGCGCTGTGGTGAGCTCAATCCCGACTGCGTGCGCAAGGCGCTCGGACTGGATCCGTTGCCGGTGCGCGAAGCGTCGCAGGTTACGATGCCGCGTCCGCCGGCACTCTGCGTGGGGTGTGGGCACCGCGACTTCTACACCGCGCTCAACAACGTCGTGCGTCAGTATGACGGATCGCGCGTCTTTGGTGACATCGGCTGCTACACGCTTGGCTTCCTGCCGCCCTTTAATGCACTCCACACCTGTGTTGAGATGGGAGCCTCGCTCACCATGGCCATCGGAGCCGCCAACTCAGGTGTGTGGCCGGCAGTGGCCGTGATAGGCGACTCCACCTTCACGCACTCAGGCATGACAGGCCTGCTTGATGCATGCAACTCAAATGCTGACGTCACCCTCTGTATCTCCGACAACCTCACGACCGGCATGACAGGCGGACAGGACTCGTCGGGAACAGGCAAGCTGGAGCAGATATGCCTCGCGCTCGGAGTGGCTCCGGAGCATGTGCGGACCATCGTGCCGCTTCCCAAGAACTACGATGAGATGGAACGCGTCATACGCGAAGAACTCGAGTATCATGGCACGTCGGTCATCATTGCACGTCGTGAGTGCATCCAGACTGCTAAGCGCCATGCACAACAGAAGAAGCAGCAATAAAAGAATCTCAACACACGACTAAACATGAAACAAGATATCATACTTGCCGGCGTGGGCGGACAAGGCATCCTGTCCATCGCCACCATTATTGGCTGGGCCGCATTGGATCAGAACCTCTATCTGAAACAGGCAGAAGTGCACGGCATGAGTCAGCGCGGAGGTGATGTGCAGAGTAACCTGCGCCTCTCCACCCAGCCCATCAGCAGTGACCTGATAGCCCGTGGCGCATGCGACCTGATAGTCTCGCTCGAACCGATGGAGGCTCTCCGCTACATCCCCTATCTCGCACCCACTGGGTGGATTATTACGAACACCACACCTTTCGTCAACATTCCGAACTATCCCGATACGGAAGTCCTCAATGCCGAACTCGGCAAGGTGGGCAATGTCATCAGTCTGGACGTTGACAGCATGGCCAAAGAAATCGGTTCTCCCCGGTCGGCCAACATGGTGCTTCTCGGAGCAATGGCCGCCCGTCTGACCATCCTTGACCCGGAGAAGCTCAAAGAAGGAATACAGCACGTCTTCGGACGCAAGGGACAGGCTGTTGTCGATGCCAACATTGCGGCTTTTGAAGCAGGATATAAGTTCGCAGCCAAATAAATATCAACATTGCAGCCCTGTCCTGTCGGTCTGATCGTCAGGTCAGGGCTGCAATTTTCTTGTATGTACACAGTATGAATACACCTATATCACGCAGCATGGTCGACGGCGTCTTGTCTGACCTGCAAATCAATGATGTCGTCCATGCTACCATCCGTCAGAGCGTGGCCGTGGCACAGAAGCTTGAAGAACAAACGGGTGAGCCCTTCATTCATCTTGAGTTTGGTATTCCCGGTCTGCCAGCCTGCCGCTACGGCGTCGAGGCTCAGATAGAAGCACTCCGGGGCGGCATCGCATCGGTCTATCCCAACATAGCCGGCTGTGCTGACCTCAAGCAGGCAGGTTCACGCTTTGTCAAGGCTTTTCTAAATCTCGACGTTGCTCCTGAAGGCATTGTGCCGACTGTCGGATCGATGCAGGGCAGTTACAACCTGATGCTTGAAGCCTCACAACTCACGCAGGGTAAAGACACTATCCTGTTCATCAATCCGGGCTTCCCCGTACAGCGTCAGCAGACACGTATACTGGGCATCAAGTCGGAAGCCTTCGATATTTATGACTATCGTGCAGACAGACTTCGGGACAAACTGGAAGAGTACTTGCAAAAAGGCAATATCGCAGCCATGATCTACAGTAACCCCAACAATCCCGCATGGATCTGCCTCACAGAAGACGAACTGCGCATCATCGGTGAGTGTGCCACCAAGTATGACGCCATCGTGATAGAAGACCTTGCCTATATGGGCATGGACTTCCGTCAGGATCTCGGCACACCGGGTGAACCTCCCTATCAGGCAACGGTAGCCCGCTATACAGACAACTACGTGCTCATGCTCTCAGGTTCTAAGATCTTTAGCTACGCCGGTGAGCGTATAGCCGTGATGGCATTCTCAGACAAACTCTATCGGCGCGAATATGACGAACTGCGCCGCCGTTACAACATCGCTCGTTGCGGTGATGCCTTCGTGCTGACATATCTGTATGCCAATTCATCGGGAACAGCCCATAGTGCGCAGATTGCATTGGCAGCCATGATGAATGCGGCGGTCGAGGGACGCTATAACTTTGTACATGAAACTGCCGAATACGCACGTCGCGCAGCACGTACTAAAGAAATATTTGTGCGCAACGGCTTCCACATTGTGTATGATCGTGACATGGATCAGCCCGTGAGTGATGGCTTCTTCTACACCGTTGGCCGTCATGGTCTGACCGACGAACAGCTTATTAAGCGGCTTCTGCGTTGTGGCATAGTGGCAATCGCACTTGTTACTACGGGCAGCAATCAAAACGGATTGCGTGTGTGCGTGTCGCGAATCAACACGGATTCGGAGTTCGAAGAACTTGACCGTCGTCTTCAATTATTCAATACATTAACCGACTGACTCTATGAACTACATGACAGCCGACGAGGCTATGCGCCTCATCAATTCGGGTGATTCTATCTTTATTCAAGGCAGCACCTCCGTCCCTGAGTTGCTTCAGGACGCGTTGGCTCGCAGAGGTAATGAACTGCGCGACGTGAAAATCTATGCAGGATGTAGTATCACTGACCGTGAAGCTCCCTACTGCCGTGAAGAGTTCAAGGACGCATTCCTTGTCAACAGCCTGTTTTTGTCAAGTAATCAGCGGCGTTTTGTACGCGAGGGTTATGGCTCAGTTATTCCGGCCTTCTTAGGTGAGATTCCCGGCATGTTCCGTGATCGGCAGATACCGCTTGACGTGACCTTTATCAATTGCTCTGAGCCTGATGAAAACGGATATTGCTCCTTTGGTATATCAGCTGATCTGGCTTTTTCGGCATGTGAGATGTCGCGTATCATCATTGCCCAAGTCAGTCCGAATATCCCATATACGTATGGCGATGCGTTGATTCATGAATCCAAAATCACGGCGGCAGTACGCACCGATGCCGGTCCGCTTGTTATGCAGTTTGGCCAGCCTACCG
>JAFUXZ010000189.1 GCA_017470795.1 Paludibacteraceae bacterium | reverse complement strand
TGACGATACGATTCTTGTGGTATCAGAACGTGGATATGGCAAGCGCACCCGCATTGACGAGCAGGATGATGAAAGAGGGCAACTTGTACCTGTTTATCGAATTACCAATCGAGGTGGCAAGGGTGTAACGACGCTCAAAATCACTGAGAAGACAGGTTATCTGGTGGCCATTAAGAATGTGAATGATGACAATGATTTGATGATTATCAACAAGTCCGGTGTCGTAATCAGGATGCATGTATCTGAGATTAGTACACTTGGACGCGCAACTCAGGGGGTTCGGTTGATTGACCTGAAAAAGCGTGGCGATGAGATTGCGAGTGTCTGCAAGGTTGTGGCCGAGCAGGAGAATCTCTCGGAAGATGAGAATCAGATAGAAGATGCTGTTCAGAATGAGGAAAATAACAATTAAACAATTCGAACAATAATCATCACTATTATCATGAAAAGAATAGTTCTAATGATGTCTGTACTACTTATAGGGAGTGGTACAGTATTGGCTCAAAAATCGAATGTAAGCAAAGCCAAGAATAAGGCGATGTCTATTGAGAGTCCGGACTTTGCCGGGGCAAGAGAGGCGATAAAGGCTGCCTTGGAGAACGATGAGACCAAGGATCAAGCCAACACGTGGTATGTCGCCGGCTTGATTGGATATCAAGAGTATTCGGGCATGCAGCTCCAGATCCAGACGAACAATTATGATGTGGAGAAAGTTGGACGTATCATGATGGAGTCCATCGAATACTTCAAGAAAGCTGATGAACTTGGACAGATTCCTGATGCAAAAGGTAAGATTAGTACGAAGCCTCGTCGTGAAATTCAGCCAAAGTTATATGACTATTACAACAGCAAGCTGCTTGTTATCTACGGAAGCGATATGTGGGATGCCCAGCGCTTTGAAGATGCTTACAAAGCATTTCATATATGGGCCGAAATCCCTATGATGGATATGATGCAGGAGGCACGTTGGGCCGAGAAGATGCCCCTTGATACAACCTATTATCTTTTCCGCTCATATGGCGCACGTGCTGCATTACTCGCAGCTGACAAAGCAACCGACGAGGCCGTGAAAGCAAAATACAGGAAGATTGCACAATCTGAAGCAGAAATGCTGGTTAACGTCAATTTCTCCGAAGCAGCCAGCATGCGTGCAATTCTTGAACAAATCAGGGTGGAAGAGATTCAAGGCCGGTTGAATGTGGGTGATTATGAGGGTGTCTTTGCCATGCTTGGCGAGGCGATTCAAAAAGACCCGAATAATGCAACTCCGGTATACATGATGGCGTATACCTATGCGCAGAAGGGCGATTATGAAAAAGCTATGGAGTATTGCAAGAAGTCGATTGAAATTGACCCGTCTGCTGCTAATTCAAATGCCTATTATATCTACGCTCTCAGCGCAAAGACCTATGTTCTGGAGACGCTTCAAAAAGCTCCGGATGCAGAATATGCTCAAAAGTTAAAGGAACTTAAATCGCTTGCACAAGACGGGCGTCAGTATGCACAAAAGGCCTACGACCTGAATCCTTCGGATCAGGGATATGACCGTCTCGTCAAAGAATATGACTATCTCTTTGAGAATGTGTATAAGGACTAAGAAGCAGACATCCTATACGAATGGGGTGAGAACCTTTCAGTAAAATAACAATGAGGCAGTTGACTATCAGCAATGATGTCGACTGCCGTTTTTTTTAACGACAACACGATATGCATACGAGAGAAGAAAAAGTAGAGGCTTTTGGCCGATTAGTGGATGTGATTGACCGACTCCGGGTGGATTGCCCATGGGACAGAAAACAGACTTTTGAATCGCTGCGTACACAAACGATAGAAGAGGTGTATGAATTATGTTCGGCCATTCTGAAAAGAGATTATAAGGATATTTGCAAGGAAGCCGGAGATGTGTTGATGCACATGGTCTTTTATGGTAAGTTGGGAAGCGAACTTCCAGAGACTGAACGCTTTGATATTGCTGATGTATGCAATCATGAGGCTGATAAGTTGATATTCCGTCACCCTCATGTTTATGGAACTGTAAATGCCGAAACAGCTGAGCAGGTGTTGCAAAATTGGGAAGACCTCAAGTTGAAAGAGCGTGACGGCAACAAGACGGTATTAGGTGGGGTGCCAGATGTATTGCCGGCTCTTGTCAAGGCAATGCGCATTCAGGACAAGGCACGCTCGGCAGGATTTGACTGGGACGAGCGCGAGCAGGTGTGGGATAAGGTAAGAGAAGAAATCGGTGAGTTTGAGGCAGAAGTTTCGGGTATGAATGAGGAGCGCATGGCCGAAGAGTTCGGTGACGTGCTGTTCAGCCTGATCAATGCAGCGCGTCTGTATCACATCAATCCGGAAAATGCTCTCGAACGAACCAATCAGAAATTTATCAAGCGCTTTAACTACATTGAAGCAAAGGCTAAGGAACAGGGTCGTGAACTGCGTAGCATGACGCTTGACGAGATGGAGACCTTATGGCAGCAGGCCAAGCATGTTTAAGGTACTCCATAGGTGCCTGAGGCAGTAGAAGATCCTGTTTACAAACAATCTCATTCATATTCGATAGGTGATGACAGCAGCCTGTTGCTGACAGGCGTGTCTGTGTGTGTTGATGCAGGCGGGTGTGCTATGCACGTTCCTGTTTCAGGCCGTGTTGGCGCATTGCGTGTTCAAGTCCGTCATCTGCTGAACACGGTCTCGCTCTTTGCGCTATGAGGAAGAAGGTTTCCCGATGGTTGAATCCGTGAGAGGCAGGCGCATGTAATGGTGGCTTGTCTGCACAGCTGGCGGCGGCAGGTCACGATGTTTCTTTTGATTGCTTCTTGCGGGCGGCTCTGAGGCGTGGGTAATCATTATACGCGCCTGACACCATGTGCTTTGTTGACGAGTATGTGTTACGGGGTGTGAGGCTGTCGGCTGCTGTCTTTCTCACAGGATACGGATTGTTGCATCCAACAGCGCAGCATCAGGAGACGCTTTGAGGGCTGTTTTTCTGCTTGCAGATGATGTGGCAAGGTCAGCAGGCTGGTCCAACGCGTCTCTCAACAACAGAAAACGCCATGTTCTGCTTGTATAATCTCAAAGAAACATCATCTCCCCGTCGGCCCGTCCAAGCATGTACGTCAGTTTCAAGCACAGAGTGCAAAATCTATGAATGTGGACTCTTGAAATAACTGCCGTCATCGCCCGTCGGTCCGTTCAGTCGCAGGGGCTTCATGTCGCCGATATAGCGCGTTCTGATAAATTGCGCAATTTGTCTTTTCTATCTATTTTTGTGGTGTAAATCCGGAAAAGACTCTTTATGACAATAGACTGGAAACGCTTGAAACACTCCTCGATAGCCCCCTTCGTTGCTATTGTTGCGGATATTCTGATAGTGTATGTCGTGTTTCTGATAGCACGTGTTGAATTCCTGATGTTGAATTGGAGCATCTTTGCTCCCAATCTGACATGGACCTATGCGTCAGAATTGTTTAGAGGAAGTCTTGTGTTCGATACGTCAGCCATAATCTACACCAACGCGTTGTGGCTGTTATTGGTCCTGTTGCCGATTCCATGCAAAGAGAACGAGGCATATCGGAAAGTGTGTCAATGGCTGTTCGTCATCACAAACAGCCTGTCTCTGTTGGTCAATTTCGCCGATTCGGTCTACTTCCCATATACTCTGCGCCGTACGACGTGGACTGTGTTTCATGAGTTTGGGAATGAGAATAATATAATGGGCATCATGTTTCACGAACTGTGGACCCATTGGTATCTGGTGCTGCTCTTCGCATTGCTGGTGTGGCTGATATGGAAATCATATCGCACCCCACGCATGGACAGCCTGTGCTCTCCATGGTGGAAGTATGTGGCAGCGAATCTTTCAGGATTGCTGCTTGCTATCATACTCTGTATTGGCGGTGTGCGTGGTGGTTTTGCAACGGCAATACGCCCGATAACAGTGAGCAATGCCAACCAATATGCCGATCGCCCAACAGATGCAGCCCTGGTGCTGAACACCCCCTTCTCCCTGCTTCGGACCATAGGGGTCGAACCTTTTGTCGTTCCGGATTATTTCTCCTCAACAGATCAGGCTGCGCAGATCTTCACGCCGGAGCATCAGCCATCCGTGGATGCACCTGCGATGGAGCGTCGCAATGTGTGCATCTTCATTATTGAGAGCTTCGGTCGGGAGTATATCGGAGCCTTAAACAAAGACCTTGAGAACGGCACCTATCAGGGGTACACTCCATTTGTAGATTCGCTGATAGACCATAGTGTGACATGGCAATGGAGTTTTTGCAATGGCCGTAAGTCAATCGACGGCATGCCGAGCATCCTTTCGTCAATTCCGTATTTTGTAGAGCCGTTCGTGCTCACGCCTGCTGCGATGAACCATCTGAGTGGAATAGCTGACCGGCTGTCGCTCAAAGGCTATGAAACGGCCTTTTTCCACGGCGCGCAGAATAACTCAATGGGATTTCAGGCGTTCGCCCGTTCGACAGGATTTCGCCATTACCTCGGGCGTACAGAGTTTGAGGCTGACCACAGATTCGGAGGGGCGTCGGAGTTTGACGGCACATGGGCAATCTGGGACGAGCCGTTCATGCAGTTCTATTGTGCTAAAATGTCTGAAATGCAAGAGCCGTTTATGACAGCTCTGTTTACGGCCACGAGTCATAATCCGTTTGTGATACCGGAGCAGTACAAAGAAAGATTTCCCGAAGAACAGTTGCCGATACATAAATGTATCCGATACACTGACAACGCATTGCGTCACTTCTTTAATGAAGCACGCAAGCAACCTTGGTTTGATAATACGATATTTGTCATCCTCTCCGATCATACCAATCAAAGTAACCACCCGGAATTTCAGTCAGATATAGGCGGATTCTCATCGCCGGTCATCATCTACGACCCTCAGATGCGTTACGAAACCGGCATTCGTGAAGGCATTGCGCAGCAGATAGACGTGATGCCGACAATCATGGGGATGCTTGGATACGACACCCCCTACATGGCCTTCGGTATAGACCTGTTAAACACTCCGGCAGACAGCACCTGGGCAGTCAGCTATCTGAACGGCATCTATCAATACGTCAAGTATGGACATGTACTCCAGTTTGACGGCCGGCATACGACAGCGGTATATCAACTTGAAGATCGACTGATGAAGCACAACCTGATTGGGAAGTTCGCACATCAGCAAGACATGGAGCAAGAGCTCAAGGCCATTATTTATCAGTACATGTACCGCATGACACACGATATGATGTATCCGGAAGACGGGAAACAGGCCGGGACACTGTCTGATTGAAGACGAAACCGCCGCCTGTCAGACAAATTATGACTTGTATTGTATCGAGTTGGTGAAGAACAATCAAAAATACGTTATCTTTGTCGGCAGGAACAGCATAAAAACAAGTAGATATGAAAGACAATCAACCCGGGCAAGGCGTTCAGTATAACGCCATTACGCAAGGAAGCAAGATCGTTGGCAATGTCAACGCAGAGACCGATTTTCGTATGGACGGGACGCTCGAAGGTGACCTCACGTGCCGCGGCCGTGTCATCATCGGACAAAGCGGACTCATTAGGGGTAAGATATTTTGCGAAAATGCAGAAGTACATGGCCGCATAGAAGGCCAGCTCCAAGTCAACGACACTTTAACTCTGCGTAAGACAGCACAGATGCTTGGTGACGTGAAGACCAACAGCCTCATCGTAGAACCGGGTGCCGCTTTCAATGGCGGTTGCATGATGGGGCGTATTGACAGTACGCAGCCGCTTGACGGTGAAATATCTGCAGAATAAAGAACAACCATAAAATTAAAGGCTAACCACTAATCTAACACCATGGCAACAATCCGTCCTTTCCGTGGCTACAGGCCACCACGCGAACTTGCAAAGCAAGTATCATCGCGTCCATACGACGTACTTAATTCAGAAGAAGCACGCGCCGAAGCAGCAGGCAATCCAATGTCACTGTATCACATCATCAAACCCGAAATAGACTTCCCGACAGGAACGGCTGAAGATGACCCGCGTGTATATGAAAAGGCAGCAGAAAATTTCCGGAAATTCAAACAGGAAGGATGGCTCGTACAAGATGAGAAGCCCATGTACTATGTTTATGCACAGACCATGGACGGACGCACGCAGTACGGCCTCGTGGTCGGCGCATACGTTGACGATTACATGCAGGGTCACATTAAGAAACATGAGCTGACACGCCGTGACAAAGAAGAAGACCGTATGCGCCACGTCCGCATCACCAATGCAAACATGGAACCTGTCTTCTTTGCATATCCTCATCGCGACGATCTTGATGCAATCATCAAAGAAACCATCAAAAAAGCGCCCGAGTATGATTTTACCGCAGATTTAGACGGGTTCGGTCATCAAGTGTGGCTCATTGACGATGATGAGACCATCCGGAAGATTACGGCTATATTTGCCGAAATTCCCTCTCTCTACATAGCCGATGGGCATCATCGCAGCGCTGCTGCGGCCCTTGTAGGCAATGAGAAGCGTCTGCAAAACCCGAATCATCGGGGAGACGAAGAGTATAACTACTTTATGGCCGTATGTTTTCCTGATGACCAACTTCGTATCATCGACTACAACCGTGTTGTTCGTGACCTCAATGGTATGACCGATGAGCAGTTCCTTGAGCAACTTCGCAAACACTTTGATGTTGAGGATAAAGGCGTGGAGATTTATCGCCCGACAGAACTGCACAACTTCTCTCTCTACATGAGCGGACGTTGGTATTCACTGACTGCACATGCTGATACGTATGACGATAGTGACCCGATAGGTGTACTTGACGTTACAATCTCGTCGAATTATATTTTGGATGAATTGCTTGGTATCAAAGACCTGCGAAGCGATAAGCGGATAGACTTTGTTGGAGGTATTCGCGGCCTCGGCGAGCTCAAGCAGCGTGTTGATAGCGGTGAGATGAAGATCGCCCTTGCTCTGTATCCTGTTTCCATGAAGCAACTTATTGATATTGCAGACACGGGCAACATCATGCCGCCTAAAACCACATGGTTTGAACCTAAGTTGCGCTCGGGATTGATTGTCCACGAGTTGAGCTGATACATGAATCGTTTACGAAGAGGGTATGTTCCCGGCGAAGTGGGACATGCCCTCTTTGTTTTTTCCTGTCCGCATGGCGGACACAGCACTTCCCTCTGCTTGTTACATGGAGCAGGGGGCGATGCAGCTGCTGCATAAGTCTGTCGTGGAACGCTTTACGTCTGTTTATCCGTATCACGCTTTTTGTTTACCTTTGCAATCCTAATACGAAAACGATGAAGATTCAGACCCTTCGCAACATGACAGTTGCGACCCTGATAATGTCCTCACTTGTCTCTTGCGGCATCAATGCACGTATCAAGAAGGCTGATAAGCGCTATGAAATAGGAGAGTACTATGCTGCCGGCGAGATGTACCGGTCTATCTATGGCAAGTTGGGATACAAGGATCCCCGACGGGCGGATATCGCTTTCAAGCAAGGTGAGTGTTACCGTCGGCTGAACCATCCGCGCACGGCTGCAGTCTATCAGAATGCTGTCAGAGGCCGAAATGCCGATACAACAGCCTACCTGCGCCAAGCCCAGTCCCTTCATTTTCAGGCAAAATATGCAGATGCAGTTAAAGCGTACGATACGTACCTGAAGCGGCGTCCGACTGACTCTGTCGCCATTGAGGGGCGGTGGGCTGCACGTCATGCGTCTGAATGGCGCAAGGCTCCGACGCGCTATAAGGTCGTCGCAGACAAAGATCTGAACGAGCGGCGCTCAAGTTCGTTCTGCCCTGTCTATATCGGATCGTCAACTGATGCTGTGATGTTTACGAGTAATCGGCGTGAGCGTTCGGCACGTGTTCAGAAGAACAGTTCCATCACCGGCGTGCCCCCGAATCATCTGTGGCAGATGCGGCGTAATGCGTCCGGCAAGTGGGAAGAGGCGGCATTGGTTGAAGGGGTCAATACAGATGCTGATGAAGGGGTCTGCACCTTTACGTCGGACGGTTCGACGATGTATTTCTCCCGTGGACTGGCTGTCAACGGATCCGACCATGGAGCTGCCATCTTCAGCTCAAGCCGTTCAGGAGGGACGTGGGCAGAGCCTCAATATGTCGAATTGTTTAAGGATTCGACAATTACGGTTGCGCACCCGACGATTTCGGCAGACGGACAGACGATGTATTTTGTGAGCGATGCGCCCGGTGGAGTGGGAGGACTTGATCTTTGGAAAGCCGAGCGTATTGACGGGTCGTGGCTTGTGGAGAATCTTGGTCGCCCTATCAATACGGAGGATGATGAGATGTTTCCTTATTTACGGAGCAATGGCGAACTCTACTTCGCCAGTCGCGGACATGCAGGCTTCGGGGGGCTTGATCTGTTTAAGGCAGTCATGAATGCAGACAGCACGGCCTATGAGGTTCTTAATCTCGGATGGCCGATCAATTCGGCGGGAGATGACTTCGGTATCACGTTTGCCCCTGACAAAGAGGAGGGTTTCTTCTCTTCCAATCGCAATCAGAAACGTTTTGTGGATCAGATATACAGTTTCCAACTGCCGGAGTTGGTGTGCGAAGTGCACGGACGCATAACGGATACCGATGGTGATGTTCTGGCTGATGGCTTCGTGCGTCTTGTAGGTGATGATGGCACTAATGCGCGTGTTCTTACACGAAAGGACGGGACGTACCGTTTCCGTTTACAACCCGGTGTGCGTTACGCCATGCTTGGCGGTGCACGCGGACATCTGAATCAGTCAGAACGATTCTCAACCGAGGGGCTGACAGCCGACCGGACAATCGAACAGAATTTTCAACTGACGCCGGTCAGCCGTCCGGTGACGATGGATAACATTTTCTATGAATTTGGGCGCTGGGATTTGACTAAGGAGTCGGAAACAGAATTGCAGAAACTCGTCAAACTGCTCAACGACAATCCGAACATCACGATTGAACTGTCGGCGCATACCGACTCTGTGGGTTCCGCAGAAGCCAATCGCGTGTTGTCTGAAAGACGTGCAAAATCAGTGATGGATTTTCTGATTCGTAATGGCATTGAGCATGCTCGTCTCACGGCCGTCGGTTATGGTGAAGAGCGTCCGGTGACGGTTGATGCTGCTCTCCATCGTCGCTATCCATACCTTCCCATCGGCCAGCAACTGACACCTGACTTCATTGCTACTCTTGCTCCTGATGAGCAGTCTGTGGCCAATCAGGTGAATCGTCGTACAGAATTTAAGGTGACCGGAACGACGTACAACTTGTATTGAGTCTTTCTGACGACGTCTGTTTCCGTGTGATGACGAGCTTTGGTAGTGCTCTGTTTTGCTGCGGCCCACGAGATTGACTCTCGATATTATAAATCAGGGGGCAAACCATGAATCGGTTTGCCCCCTGATTGGTTACCAGATAATCACTCTGTCTTCCGGTGCGAGCCACATGGGGTCGCCTTCCTGAATCCCAAAGGCTTTGAAGAACGTGTCGATGTTGCGTAGTGTTGCGTTGACGCGCCAACGTCCGAGCGAGTGGGGGTCTGTCTTTGTCTGCATGTAGGCAGCATCTTCGGTGATGTTTTCAGCCCATATACGTCCGTAACTCAGGTAGAATCGTTGTTCGGGAGTGAATCCGTCAATAGGTTGGCCTGAGCGTGCCTCGTCTGTGTTCATGAATGCATCGTATGCGATGCGCAGGCCGCCCTGGTCGGCGATGTTTTCTCCGAGTGTAAGCCGTCCGTTGGCATGCTCGCCCTTGGCGACGACAATCTGGTCAAACTGGCCGGCGAGCTGCTCGGTAGCTTTCTGAAAGTTTTGCTTGTCTTCGGCTGTCCACCAGTCAGCCATGTTGCCGTCAGCATCAAAGGTGGCTCCCTGGTCATCAAATCCGTGGGTCATCTCATGCCCGATTACTACGCCGATGGCTCCGTAGTTGACGGCGTCGTCAGCATCGGGATTAAAGAAGGGTGCCTGCAAAATAGCGGCAGGAAATACGATTTCGTTGTTCAGCGGGCTGTAGTATGCGTTGATTGTCTGTGGTGTCATGCCCCATTCGTCGCGGTCAACGGGTTTGCCGTTCTTTTTCAGATTGCGTTGGGTCTCGTAGATGGTGGCAGCTTTGATGTTCTCATACAGTGATTTCTGAGGATTGATGACAAGTTCTGTATAGTCGCGCCATTTGTCCGGATAGCCAACCTTGACGGTAAATGCATTGAGCTTCATCAATGCGTTAATCTTGGTCTGGTCGCTCATCCAATCAAGTGCAGCGATGTGCTGTGCGAGTGACTTACGCAGGTTCTGAATGAGTTTCTGCATCTTCTGTTTGGATGCTTCAGGGAAGTACTTCTCAACGTACAGCTGTCCGACGGCCATGCCAAGCAGTGAGTTCGGAAATCCCTGTGCACGCTTCCATCGTGGCTTACGTTCCTGCTGCCCCGACAGACGGCGTCCATAGAAGTCGAACGAAGTCTCTGCAATCTCATCGCTCAGGTAGCCCGTCGCTGCAGTGATGATACCTCCGGCTACGTAGTCGCGAATCTGCTGTTCGGTCAGTTGGGTCATCAGTCTGTTGGCCACGTCCATGACTTTCGGCTGCTCAAGGATTACCTGCGTGACCTCTGTGAGTCCCATCATATCGAAGTACTGCCGCCAGTTGATGGCCGGGTATTCGGCCTGCAGTCGCTCGATGGTGTAGACGTTGTATAGTTTTACGTAGTCGCGCATCTCGGCGCGTGTCATGCTGGCCTCTGCAAACTGATATTCAATGTCGTAGATGGTCTTGGTCATGCGTTGCGCCTCTTTCTTGGTATATCCGCAGAGCGTGAAGAGCTTTTGCAGCATGGCACGATATGCGGCCTGATTGGCGCGTGCCTCCTTGTTGGTCTTGAGGTAGTAGTCGCGGTCGGGCATGCCGGATGTTCCTGCGTCCATGTAGGTTACGTTCATGCTGCTGTTGGCCAGGTCAGCCATCACGCCGATGCCAAAGAACGGATTGCCGAGTGTGAGGTGCTGATTGACAATGAACGGAGTGAGATCCTTCTTCTTGAATGCTTTGAGCGCATCCAGATCAGCCCGTAGCGGAGCCGAGCCTTCGCTGTTGAGTCGTACGCTGTCCATAGCCAGATTGTACAGGTCGGTGACCTTCTGCCCGACAGACCCGAACTCATGTTTTTCTTTCTGCAGATTGTCGAACAACTCCTGGAGTTGCAGGCGGTTTTTCTCTGCGAGGTCGTTGAATACGCCATAGCTGGAGTATTCAGCCGTTAACGGGTGGCTCTTCATCCATCCGCCTCCGGCATATTCATAAAAGTCGTCACCGGGCTTGACGTTTGTGTTCATGTCTTCTTGATAGATTCCGCGCGAACCGGCAACGGCCAGTGCTGTCGGAATCATGACAGCGGTCAGCATCATTGTTTTGTAGCGTTTCATAAGATGTGTTATGACTGGGTGGTTAGTATGTCTGTTTCAGGACGCTGCACTCTCGACCGGTTGAGTGTTGCGTTGAGATGACAGCCTCCCGATAGTGGCAAAGGTAAGCAAAACTCACTGATATTGCATATCTCTGTTGTACAAAAAGCAATGACGGCATCATGATGCGTCGCCTCGCCGCTCTTTGGCGGAAATCACAGCCTCAACGATGCCTAGTGCATGCATCTGCCGGCTGTGTATCCCCGGCATCATGATGCGGCAGTGTTGCCATCGGCCCGGCAGACCCGGACACCTTACCCCGCCTGCAGTCCGGATAGCGAAGACGAAGGAATGCGTACTCCGGCCACTGTCCGATGGCTTCAGTCATCGCTGAAGGCTTCCCTCAAAGCTTTGCACACAGGAAAAATCAGTTCCGTTCATTGCCCGACTTCTACGCTGACGGGCAAGGTCGGAGGGAAGTGTTCCGGAGGCATGACGCCCTCATGACCGGACAGGGTGCTGACCTGCTTCTGATGTCTGACGAACATGCAGATTATCATGATGTTAGTAGCAGACATCTGCATGCGCGTGTTTCTCATACGTAATTTTGTCAATCTGTCTCTAATCCAAAGAAAAGTTGTACTTTTGCGTTGCCGTTTGAATATCCGCGGCATGACTATTAACCAACAGCGTATTATGGAATCTGAAAGAAATTATTTTGAGCAAGAGCGCAAGGACAGTGAGATTGTTTACTCAAAATCTATCAAGGCGGGAAAGCGAATTTACTATTTGGACGTTAAGCGTAGCCGTAATGACGATCTCTATCTGGCCATTACGGAGAGCAAGAAGAAGGTGACCGGTGTCGGTGAAGGAGCCCAGATTACTATTGAGAAGCATAAGATTTTTTTGTACAAAGAAGACTTTCAGAGTTTTACGGACGGACTCGAAGATGTTATCGGATTCATTAAGAGCCAGGTGGGTGAGATAGAGCCGCGTCCGGCATTCGTTCCCAAGGAAGAGACCGCAACATTTGTGGAAGCACCGCAAGACGAGGATGACGAAGACAAAAGCGAAGAGAAAAAGGGCTTTTTCAGTAAATTCTTCTGAACAAACCGATGAATATGCAGCCTGACAAAATCTTGTCAGGCTTTTTTTGTATCTTCGGAGCATTGATTTCCTTCATTCATCAACGGACATAATCAGCACAACCATGAAGATACGTTTTATAGGAGCTGCTCAAGAAGTGACCGGTAGCAAGCACCTCATAACTACCGAGAGCGGCAAGAACATACTGCTCGACTGCGGCATGTTTCAGGGCAAAGGCATGGACACAGATCAGAAGAACCGTGATCTGTCTTTTGATGCACGGAAGATTGATTACGTTATCCTGTCACACGCTCATATCGATCACTCTGGCCTTATTCCCTATCTGTACAAAAAAGGATTTCGCGGATCGGTAATCTGTACCGCAGCCACGCGTGACCTGTGTTCCATCATGCTTGAAGACTCGGCACACATACAGGAACTTGACGTCACATGGTACAACAAGAAGCAGGCAAAACGCCATCAGCCCCCAATCAAACCTTTGTACACACAGACGCATGCGCGCAAATGCATGGAGCTGTTCATTGCCGTGGCCTACAACCGACGCTTCTATATCAATGACGAAATCAGCGTCAAGTTTACCGATTCAGGACACATGCTCGGAAGTGCTGTCGCCAATCTGCGGATTAAGGAAAACGGACGTACGGTCAACATCGCTTATACAGGTGACATCGGGCGTCATAAGAACCGTCTTCTGCGTGCTCCGGAAGCCTTCCCACAGTGTGATTATCTGATTTGCGAGAGTACGTATGGCGACAGGTTGCACCCCGACGATACAGATGCTGAGAAGAATCTGTATGACATCGTGGCCGACACCTGCATCCGACGTCATGGCAAGCTGATAATCCCGTCGTTCTCCATCGGTCGGACGCAGGAAATCGTGTATGTCCTCAACAAGTATTACAACGCCGGGCAGTTGCCTGAATCCCTCAAAGTCTATGTCGACAGCCCGCTGGCGGTCAATGCGACAGAGATTTTCCGCCTGCATCTGGATCAGATGAACAAAGACGTGCAGCGCGTGTTGCGCACAGACAGCAATCCGTTTGGCTTCA